>NZ_CAWPKW010000162.1:0-7640 GCF_963888615.1 Brasilonema octagenarum UFV-OR1
CAGTAAGTTCCTGGGTATTAAACGCAGAAGTACCTCGTACGCGCGTAAACCCAACTCCGCCCACAAGGCGACCATAAGTAACAATTGGTCCAGCCATTACATGCGCGTGATCCGAACGCGGACAAATCATCGACCATGCCCCAGGAGGTAATAATAATTCTTCGTGAACTGGGGCATGATGCTCAACTACGTAACGCAAGACGGGATTATGTTCTAAAGATAAAGCTAATTTAACAATGCCCTGAAGATTTGTTTCGACAAAGGGAAGCTGATCAAAGAAAAAAAGCCCCCAACGTTGAGCAACAAAATACTCACCAATTCTAACCATGACGTGCAGTCGTAGTTCTTGCTCATCATGAGCATGAGCGATCGCTTGAAATAAAGACTGCAAAGAATTTGTCATTTAATTTGCCATCTATTTAAGTTACAGAAAATAAGTTACAAAAAAAGTGACTGGGTGTACTCGTTCGAGGACTAGGCGTAGTTAGGAAATCAATTTTACTCTAGCGTCATCGACATTTACACAGCAAGGAGTCACGGCTGATGTCACCGTTAAATTACGCTCATCCTGAAGTTCTTGTAGAGACTGAGTGGGTTGCTGAGCATTTGCATGACCCCAAAGTGCGTCTTGTGGAAGCGGACATGGATGCAACAGCTTATGACTCTGGTCACATTCCTGGTGCTGTTTTCTGGAACGGATTCACTACCATCTTGCAACCTGATTTCCGTTTTAATTTTGATAAAACGGCGTTGGAAGAACTACTTGCACGTTCAGGTATCGCAAATGATACGACTGTCGTTATTTATGGCAATCATAATGCGATCGCCCCTATTATGTTTTGGTTTTTAAAAATATTTGGGCATGATGATGTGCGAGTCATGAATGGTAGTCGCAAAAAATGGCTTGTAGAAGAACGCCCTCTGTTGACTCAAACACCAACCATCACGCCAACAACATATACAGGACAACGCCTTGATTCAAGAATACGTGCACTGCAGGAGCAAGTGCAAGCGAGCATTGGTAAGTCGGATCGTGTTTTGGTGGATGTACGCACACCCGAAGAGTATCGCGGCGAATGGTTCAGCACGAAGCCGCCAGAAGGAACAGAACGTGCAGGGCACATTCCAGGTGCAGTTCACATTCGGTATGAATCAGCCCTAAATGAAGATGAGACGTTTAAATCAGCCCAAGAACTGTACGCTTTATACAGCAGCAAAGGCGTTACCCCTGACAAAGAAGTGATAACCTACTGCACTATTGGGGGACGTTCCTCACATACTTGGTTTGTGTTGAAGTATTTGCTGGGCTATCAGAATGTGCGCAATTACGACGGTTCTTGGAATGAGTGGGGGAACCAACCCGATACGCCTGTGGAGGTATGATTATTTAGTGAAGGGGGTTGGGGGATCTAAAATTTGAGTCAAATCACGCTCAGATCCCGCCTAACCCCCCTTAAAAAAGGAAAGTTTGTTTATTGAGCAGTTGCTACAGATGCTATCCCTGTTGTATCAGGAATAGGCAAAAGCTCGTTTCCTGTTTCATTGAGGGCTGTCAAAACTGGGTCACTTAAAACTTCTCTTCTTCGTGCGACTGTCAAATCATAAAGCCGTTTGAGTTCAGCTTGACGAGCAGTCGCACCACTCTTATTCAGCTTTTGATCAATACTGTTACTGTATTGTTGAGTCCGTTCCTTGAGGACTTGCAAAGGATTGTTATTCCGAAGGATTGCTAAGAATTGAGCTTCGGCTGAATTACTTGTGGGGTTTGCTTGTGCTAAAGCAGCAATGACTTTTTGAGTTAAATCGTCAGGGTGTCGTTTAACACTAAAGGGGTCTGTAGTTCCTTGTAGTGGCTGGAAGCTAAATTGGTCTGGAATAAACTGCAATAATTTTTGTCTTTGTGATGAGAAGACTGGCTTTTCCAAATCAACAGCCATAATAGCAGCGACAAACTCAGGTGTGATAACTCCTCTTTTGACGAGTTGATCAATCATGCTGTTGTCAACGTGACTGGGTTCAGGCACAAACCAGGCAAAGTTTGCATCTCCTGCCTTGCCATCCAGCTTCACTCCAGAACGATTCACTAGTTGTCTATATTCATCAGCTTTAACTACGGCTATGTCTTGAAATCTCAGACTCTCTGCAATCTTTAAGCCTTGCACACTTTGTGGTGGGCTACCATTAATGAAATTGGCGTTGAGAAAGAAACTATTGGGAATTTTGACATCAGCAAAAGGTCCCGGTGTAGCGCTACTCCCAAAAGGATGCAGGCTTCCAACTTGTTGATTACTACTAATAAAATTCACTTCAGTTGTCACAAATAAAGGACGTAACAACCGTTTTCCAGTGGTAATTTGTTGACTTCCATTAGGATTAGTGACTGGGCTACCGTTATTGCGGGCGATACTCTCGTCAATCCTCTTGTTATTAAACTCATTGATTGCTGGAGCAATGAAGCCAGTTTCTAAGCGTTCCGCCCCCCCTAAGTTTTGGGCAATTCTGGGCGAATTTGTACCAACCTTCCAGTTTGATTTTAAGTAACTCGCTGCAAATGAGATAGAGTGCCAGTTATTCCAAGGAAGAGCCAGTTCTTTCATCACTGGCGCACCATTGACATGACATTGCAAACAAGTTCCTGAACGTTGTGCTGGTTGGAGTAAGTCGGCTTGGACGGATGAGTCACGAAACTTCCAAGATAATCTTCCTGGTGTACCTTGCTGATCAAGCTTATAGTAGTTGTAACGACCCCGTTGTCCATCCCAGCCAAGAGCTTCAATAGACTGCACATCAGGAAAGTTTTCAGAAGTGAAGAAAACAGAAAGCATGACGTTGCGATCTAGCCTTTCTCCTTGATTTCTACCTGTGAAAGTTACCACTGCTCTTCGTGTTGCTGGTCGATTACCAACTGTTGGACGAGTATCAACAATGGTTTCATCAACAACAAAGGTTTGCTCTTGCCCTTGTTGACCCTTGATTAATGTTTCTATCTCTGCAAGATTGGTGACATTTGCACGATCTTTAAGCACAAGCTTAAAAAGTGGATCGCCCAAAGATGTTAATGTACCCGATGAGATCGGCTGAACTGTTGCCCCGTCTCGTTTTTGTTCTAATAGAGAAACTGGCGCTGCTTGAGCAAACGCAACTTTTGTAGAGAAAACAAAGCTGAGTAGCAAAGTGATGACTACAGTGATAAGTCTGTGCATTATTGAAGAACTCCTATATTTAAACATTTAACAACCGTGAAGAAGATTCTTCACCTGTTTGCGCCCATTCTGGAAGCACTGCTTCTGGCGCTAAAATAACATTTGCACCTACTGAGAGTTTGGCTGCTACTTGCGCTCCACTAGTGATTGGTGTATTCTCTAAAGTCACTCCTTTGCTCAAATCAAGGACAGCACGACGACCATTGCGACTCACGACCCAAGCACCTTGATTTTCGCTTGTATCGTTGATATCAATTTCTTGTCCTCCAATTTTCCAAATACCCTCCAGTCTCAACATTTTGATACCAACTGGATCTTGTAGACTTAAACCAAAAGAGGCTCGGGCTGCATTTTGAGCTTCTTGACAAATCGCTGGATCTGAGTTACGCCCCGGTACACAAGAAACTTTTCCACAGACTGCTGCTGCAGGAATATCAAATCTAGAGATTGCACAAGGTTCCACTAAAGCGAACAATGCACCTGCTGTGTTATTTGTTTGAGTCAAGCAAAGAATTCCCTTCTGTCCGTTGTTCCAGGGATTCTTTTGGAGATTCAGGCGGAATTGATTGGAACGCGATCGCCCTGAAGCAGTTCGAGGATTAAATCCCGCACCAAATAACTCTGTAATTGTTGGGTTAGATCCTGGAATTGTGTTCTTAACACCTGCAATCAAAGCATCAGCACTCACTTTTGCTAAGGCTTGGTAATACTCAGGAAACTCAGTAGTGAAAGTAATACGAGTGACTTTGCCATCTTTCGTTTCAGTACGCCATTCAACATACTCATCTTGTAAATTAAATCTATCAGTATCGATGATATTGAATGGTCTATTTGCCAGTTTAGGAAAAGCAATCCAAGTAATTGTTTCGACTTGTAGCCCTTTCTCAGGAGTTAGCCCAGCAAACGCCTCCAGCAAGGTAAAAGCAGAATTAGGTCTTAAAGCAGAGCGTCTGTAGAAACTATCAATATCGTTTCTGTATGTCTCTAGTGCATTTTGGCTTTTGAGAAAGTCTGATCCTGTTGGATCTGTATAGGCAAACATTTTCAGCCCCCTTGTTAATTTTGAGTCAATTTGACTACATGTATCAAAGCACACTGTTTTTATGAAGTCATTGGAAGAAAAGCTTAAAGTTTTTCTTCTGTTTTGAACTTATCGTCATAAACTGTGTGCATCTGGACACGTGAAAAGGTTGAGAAAAAGAGTAAATTTGTTTCCTCTTAACCTCTTTGTCTTTCCATTGGTTTTAAATACATGTCAGGAAAATCGACTTATGCATTTACTTAAAGATTCTTAACAAAGTTAAATGAAGGGGCAGCAGATAATTTCTCAAGCGATCGCTGAAGGTGGGTGCTCTGGCAATACAGTTGTCCACAACAAAATTCTGTTATTCTGTTCTTTACTGTAGCAGCATTCTCCTTTGCTGCAATTAAAAGCGCGACAGCTTATTACTCAAGTTCCCAATCCTCAATACGTAATCCTTCTACTCTACAAAATTCATCAGTATTGTGTGTTACTAAAGTTAAGTTATGAGCAAGAGTGATAGAAGCAATTAACAAATCGTTAGCTCCGATGGGTGTACCAAGATTAACGAGTTGAGCGCGAACTCTTCCAGCTATCAAAGCAGCAATATCATCAAAAGGGAGTGAAACTAAAACTTCAAGGAACCTCTGCTATTTGCGCCAAGACACATCAGGATTATTGCTTCGCATTGCTCCATAAAACAATTCCATCTTGACGACAGAACAAACTGCTATATCTTCTAAATTAGTCCTTTGTAGGCGTCGCCTGAGTAAATCAGATTCACCATTTAAGTATCTCACGCAAACGTTTGTATCTAACAAATACTTCATGCCAATTCTTCGCCATCTTCAAAAATCCCCTCAGAATCGATGACTATGGGGTCATCTTTACAAACTCCAAAAGTCTCTTCAAAAAAACCAGCGGGCCAGCCTTTACCTTGTGGTATATTCTGTTGAGTTGTTAACGTTACAGCTTGAAATGTGACAGTGACTTCTAATTCTGCATTGGTGAGTCCGATCGGGAGATCTAAATGCAAAATACCATCCTCTCCAACACGGTAATGTACTGTTACGCTTTGCATATGTTGTTCGATTAAACTTTCTACTCAGAATGTTATCGATAATTAGTAAGTAGAACGAGGTGAAAAAACCAAACTGTGTAAATATAAGTAAATACGTATAATGTGTCTACCAAGGTAACAGAGATATGGGCAGCCGTTTAAGGGTATTTCTGGCTCCAGAACAAGATAAAACTCTTTTCAACCTGAGAACGGCAGATGTACCGCAGAAAGTGAAAGACAGAGCAGAAGTGATTAGATTGAGCGCACATGGTTGGTACATAGAGAAGATAGCGGCTCACTTTAACTGGACTGCACAAACGGTGCGAGAAGTTTTGCATAAGTGGCAAAAGCTAGGAATGAATGGGCTTTGGGAAAAACCAGGGCGAGGAGGAAAAGCAAGGTGGGTGGAAACTGACATGGTGTTTTTAGAAGAATGTTTAGAGAAAGACCCACGTACATATAACAGCGTTCAGTTAGCCCAAAAATTAGAACAAGAACGTTCGGTAAAATTAAGTCCTGACTGGTTAAGACAGGTACTGAAAAAAAGGGGGTCATTTGGAAGCGAACTAGAAAAAGCCACAAAGGAAAGCAAGATCCTGTAATACAGCAAATCAAACAGGCAGACTTAGAAATGCTGGAATTATCAGCGGCTGCTGGGGAAATAGATTTAAAGTATATGGATGAATCAGGATTTTGTGCCTGGAGTGAACCTAGCTACAGCTATTACTTCCGAGGCGAGCAAAAACGCTTAGAGCAAAGTAAATGCCGAGGGCGAAGGTTAAGTATTATTGGGTTTCTTCAACCCGTAATTAGTTTTGTGTACGGTTTGGTCATTGGCGGCGTTTCACGCAAATCTTATATACAGATGATGAACCAGGAAGCCGCAGAAGCCCAAAAAACAGGACGCATCAGAGTAATCGTGCAGGACAACGGCCCGATTCATCGGTGTAAAGAAGTACAGCAATTATGGTCAAAGTGGAAAGACATGGGTTTGTACATCTTCTTTCTACCCAAATATTGCTCAGAAATGAACCCGATTGAATTGGAATGGCAACATCTCAAAAAAGATGAACTAGCCGCGAAAACTTTTGAGGATGAGTTAGACCTTGCCTATGCCGTTATTAATGGAGTCCAAACGAGAGGAGAAAAAGGACATTACAGTACGCAACGTGTAATATTTAACTCTAATTCTTCTGCTTAACTCTTTGTTACATACTTGTAAATTTTCTCCACGACTTACTTACTCACCTACCAATTTCTTTAGCACAGTGACTATTGAACGACTACTTATTGAAGAAATTGAATCGACACGCGTTCGCCCTTGGCGGGGCTTTGCCCATCGCCATAGAACACAATCTCACCGTAGTCTCAGCTGATAGCGACTTTGACCGCATTCAGCAAGTTAGAACGTTATCTTTAGAATCTTGGCTTTGAATTAAAGAGCGATCGCCACCTAAAAGCAGGTACTTTGCGCGATCGCCGCAATCCAACCTCACCCTCACTTTTTACTGCGTAAAAATCTTTCCCTCTCCTTAATAACGAGAGGGATGCCCGACAGGGCAGGATGAGGTAACTTTCCCTCTCCTTTATAAGGAGAGGGATGCCCGACAGGGCAGGGTGAGGTAACACGTATGAATGCAACATACGTATCATTCCACAACCCAACTCACCGACGGGGAGTGCCAACATCATCACACAGCTTACGATCCTCATCCTGAACACTGCGGTTATTCTTCAAATAATCATGCACCCAAGCGCAACCGCGTGCGAGTAAGTCATCCAAATCCAGATTCCACAACCGTACCGTGTTGTCAATTTCACACAGCAACATACTTTGTTTGCAAGCAACTTTGAGCCACCCTAATCAGAACTACCTAGTTTTTGGACTTCTTAGTTTGTTCATCTGTATCACTAGTAGGGAGTTTCTTTTGTTCAATAATGTAGTCAGTGATTAGCCGTGCTATCACGTTTGTCATGTCTTCACCTTTGAGTGAACAGGTCTGTTCAAACCTGTCAAGCAGTGATCTGGAAATCTTGAGTCGCTGCTGTTTCTGTAACGCGACGTGAGATGCCACTACACTACCGCTGGTTACCAGCAAAGTCAATGCTGATGGAACTAGCGGTACCCAACCACCCTGAGTAATAAAGACAAAACTGAGTCCGTATAAAACTCCAAGAGTTAATCCGTTCGCCAGTCCTAAAAGCGAAAGCTTCCGATAACGCCATGCCAGAAAGCCTCCTGCTACAGACCAGCCCCAGATCCATATGAATTCGCTCCACACAGGCCAAACCCATAGTAGTGGACGCTTATCCAGAACAGCACTGAGAATATGGCTGACCATCTGCGCTTGTAAAA
>NZ_CAWPKW010000163.1:0-7539 GCF_963888615.1 Brasilonema octagenarum UFV-OR1
AGACCCTCCCGCAGCGCTGGACTCACCGTAAGGCGTGGCCGTTCCCACTAGGGCGTCCGGGTTTCCCGACTTGTTCGCATGATTGCGTCTCCCCTTGGGAGAAGCATGTGCCGTTCCGTTTTAACGGACGCGTGTTTATGAGCCACGAACTTGAGTTCTGGGCGTACTCAGCCGGAGGTGTAAGATCTGAGCCTCCGACTGACGGCTTCGCAGCCAGTATCACCTCATCATCTTCCTCATATTCGTCCAGAAATTGCAGATTGAACATTAAGACATGACGAATAGGATATCTGAATAAAAAATTTGTAACCAGGGCAGCGCTATCAGATTTCTACGCGTTCTTCTGATGTCGCACTTCAACCACCGTATGCACATTACCACGAGGTGTGAAATCTGCCTTAACAGTGACATCCGTTGGATCACAGGCAGCAACAAAATCGTCTAGGATTTGATTGGCAGTTTCTTCGTGGGAAATATAGCGATCGCGATAGCTATTAATATAAAGTTTTAGCGCCTTCAATTCCACGACTCGTTCATTAGGGATGTAGCTAACGTGAATCGTGGCAAAGTCAGGATAGCCAGAAAACGGGCATTTACACGTAAATTCTGGCAGAGTAATGTCAATATTGTATCGTCTGCCAACACGCGGATTGGGAAATGTGATTAGTTGCCCTTCCGCAATGTTGCGTTCTCCATATTTGATTTCCATAGTCAACAGTCAAAAATCAACACTCAACACTCAACAGTCAAAAATTCTTTTGGACTTTGGACTATTGACTAACTAATCATAACTCTTCTTGTTCCCAGTCTGGACAATTCTCATCTTCCCAACCGTGGGGATGCATACCGCAAACTAACAAATTTCCACTATACACTTGACCGTGGTAATGACGACAACCAATGCAAGCGGGATTTTTTTCTTGACAGGCTTCAACAGGATAAGGAAAACCCAGATCAATATCATCTGTAACAATGTCTTCCAGTTCGCTGTAAATTTCCAAAATCGGATCAGCCAGCTCTTGTAAATACTGATCTAACTCGGTGACTATAGTATTTTGTACTTGGTCGCTAATCTCTTCTGTGAACTCAAAAAAGGTATCTACCATCTCCGTCATGCCCACGAAGAAGCGTTCCACTTCATCAGTCACTATTTCTATCATGTCCCAAAACTCTTCTTGCCACTTTTCCATAAACCCGACGCCCTTACAAGTTAGTTACTGGACGCTTAATGCTACATGGCTGGGAGCACTTTTGTACATCCTAAGGACTATTTTTTATAAAAATTTTACATTATCAAGAAAATTTTCAGTCTCATGCTCAAGCACTTCTGCCAGCCTGACAACTACTTATCGCGTTGTAACCTACGCAGTTCTTCCTGCATTTGTCTGACTTGGTCGCGTAGCTTATCAACATTCTCAGTTGGTTGAGTTGCTTTTACAGTAGTTGGCTCCTCGTCTTCTTCTAAAATCTCAATCCGACGTGGTTCAGAGGGAGACGTTTTAGCAGCTGTTGTATCAGATGCGGGTACGCTTTGGGCTTGCTTCATCATATCTTCTACAAACCGGCGGGCTTCGTCTGTTGTCATTTCGCCCCGCGCAACCATTTCATCTGCCAGCTTTTGGACTTGCGATCGCAGTTCGGTTATTGTCCCTCCTGCTTTCTCTCCCGCATAAGAAGCCAACCCGACACCAAGGTAAAAAGCTTTTTTTACAACATCTCCAAAACCTGGCATTGCTGCTTTTTTGCTCCTAAAATGGGGCGACCCGGAGACTACGCCTACTATAAGCATCCCGTGTTGCTGCTACCTTCCGGTCCTGACAAGATTTGGGCGTTACAGCCGCGTAGATCCGAGTCTTTAAACACCATAGCATTAATTTTTCGCTTTGTGTGTGTTATTCCACTACAATTTTCCACTCGTAAAGCTGATAATTAACACAATCGTTTTGTATCAATGGATCAAGAGCTACGATATTTTGTGCTTCATCCATTGAGGCTGCCTCAAACAGCATCATACCGCCACCTTTTTGCGCCCAGTAGCCAGTTTTCGCTTTGTGTCCTTTGGCAATTAATTCCTGTACGTAAGCATGATGAGCGCTTACGTATTGATCAAACGTGGACTTCTCAACTTTGCCTTCTTCTATCTTGACAAACCAGGGCATTGCTTGTTACCAAAACTAGGGGTGTGGGGATGTGGGGGTGTAGGGGGAAAGAAAAATCGTATTTTTCGTACATCCTACGGGGTCTTACACGTAGAGAATGAACAAACCCTATTAAAACGAGTAGCTCATGAGGAGGGTTCTTCCTTTTTTTTTCAGGATACAAGCTCCTGAGCGACAGGGATCAATAAATTTGAGATAAAAGCTTCGGAATATTTAGAGCAACATTTGAAAATAACAAACCCTAGCGGATAGCCGGAGTATACTATAAAAAGAGGACAAGAAAAGTCAGAAAGAAAAAAGCAAAAAATCTTTTAACTTTTAACTTTGTTTCTTATAAACCCATCATTTTTTTTTAAAGCTGCCCGTGGAACTATCTTGTAAATCAGAATACGCAATTTTGGCTCTAATAGAGCTAGCAACTCATTACCAAAGCGGGGAACCGCTGCAAATTCGACAGATAGCGACACAACAAAATATACCAGACCGCTATCTAGAACAACTGCTAGCAACTTTGAGGCGTGGAGGTATACTGAAAAGCCAGCGTGGCTCAAAGGGCGGTTATCTGTTGGCGCGAGAACCTTGGAAAATAACTCTTTTCGAGATTTTGAATTGTTTAGAAGGGTTAGATGTGGGCATAGGTGAGGAAGACATCAACCCGAAAACTCTAGACAGTGGTGTTGTGGAAGAGATCTGGCAAGAAGCAAGGGTGGCGGCAAACACAGTTTTGCAAAAGTACACCCTTGCAGAACTCTGTGAAAAACGCGATTCTCGACGACAGTTGGACATAATGTACTACATCTAGTATCTAGTATCTAATCAGTAGGGAAAGAAGGTTGTAAATTTTTACAATTGAGTGTTGAGTAACCCAGCTAACGCCAAAATACACTGGGAGACGACAGCGGAGGATATCTGGGAAGATACTGACGGACAGGTCGATATAGTAGTTGCTGGAGTCGGAACAGGTGGTACAATTACAGATGTAGCTGAACTTATCAAAGCACGCAAACCAAGTTTTCAGGCGAGCAGCCGGAAGACTTTGCCGTGGGCGCTACTTCGACAGGCTCAGCACAAGTTAGCCAGAAGGTTGACTCTGTGCGTATCGCAGTTGAACACCCAAGCAGCCCAGTGTTATCTGGTAAAAGACCAGGTTTTCACAAAATTCAAGCAATTGGTGCTGGCTTCATTCCTCAAGTGCTGAATGTCAACATTATAGATGAAGTCATTTCGGTCACTGATGAAGAGGCGATCGCTTACAAGTGAAGCTGGCAAATGAAGTTGGACTACTGCTTGGCATATCCAGCGGTGCTGCTTTGTTTGCTGCTATTCGTGTTGCCCAACGCAAAGAAAACGAGGGACGCGAAATCCGTAATGATTCAGCCTAGTTTTGGAGAAAGGTATTTGAGTACACCGTTGTTCCAAGACTTGGAACCAAAACTAGCAGTTAGCTGATGCTAACGGTACATTGAATAAATGGCAGATCAGACGAACCACTACCAAACACTCAAAGTTAGTCCAAACGCAACCCAAGCGGAGATTAAGCAAGCTTATCGTCGCTTGGTCAAGATGTTTCATCCTGATAGCAATCAGGGTACCGGTGATCCTGAGCAAATTATCCGTCTCAATGCAGCATATGAGGTTTTAGGCGACGCTCAAAATCGCCTAAATTACGACCAAAAACTGCGTCAACGCTCTCAACAAACCACTACCAATAGGCAACACCGTACAGCAGCAGCTCAACAGCAATACCAGGCGACAAGAAAAACAGGAAAAGACGCCGATGAGCAAATAGAGGAATGGCTGCACCGAGTTTATCAGCCAGTGAACCGCCTGCTGTTTACCATTATGGCTTCTTTACGGGAGCAAATTGAGAAGCTTGCTGCTGATCCCTTTGATGATGTCCTCTTGGAAGAATTTCAGGATTACTTACACGCGTGTCAAGCTGACTTCAAGCAGGCGCACCTGACTTTTCGTTCTTTACCAAATCCACCTAGTTTAGCAAGAGCAGCAGCCCATCTCTACTATTGTCTCAATCAAATAGGCGATGGGCTAGATCAGTTAGCATATTTTCCTCTTAACTATGACGAGAGTTACTTGCACGCTGGTCAAGAAATGTTTCGCACTGCCGCTAATATGTACCGTGAGGCACAAGAATCTCTCGGTGCCTATGTGTAACGGTTGATAATTAGTAATCGTAATAATTCGTGGTCGGATTTACCCACTGTACAAATGCACCCACTTATAGCTGTTCTATTTAACACGAACTAGAAACCATCATGATGCAGATACGATAATACTACGCGTCTAAAGTTAACTTGTCTTCTACCTATTGACTGATTTGTGTGAATGAGCGGGCGAAAGTTGATTGGCTTTGACAATTGCTGCCATCAAAAATATGTAAGCCACAGAGCCTATCAAAGCTGAGAGTACGTTACCGATGAGAAAATCTAGTTTATGTTCTTTTTGCAACTCAGAGATAATCGCTCCAATGGTATGTAGAGATGCTGAAGTCAGGTAGCCGATTCCTATAAACCGCCAAAGTTTTTTAGGTTTCATTGCACCCAATCCAATGAAGTAGCCAAAGTAGCCGCTATATGCCACCTGTCCACAAATATCTCCTAAGATCAGGGGAATTAAAAGTGTTAATCCCGCAAAATTACCTTTGCTTTGAGTTTCTTCATGCACTAGCATCAAACTCTCTACTAATGCAAATCCAGTGGCAGATGCTGTTGCTAAAAGGATTCCGTCCATAGGTTCCCATACCCCAATCAGTTCGCGCTTGGGTGATTGGAGTAGTCTGCCTATAAAGTAAACTAATATCACTGGCAGCACTTTAAACAATTCTTCTAACAAACCTGCCTTGAAAAATTCTTTGAGAATGATAGCAAGAATGCTCTCGTTGTGTTCCGAGGCATCTCCTGGTAAGATGTCGTGAAAAATAGTTGCCAATTCATGATGGGCAGTTAAAAGCGGTAAACCAGTAGCCAAACCTAAGCTAACTAGCAACCACCAGGGCTTATGTTTATGGCAGAGTTTGTGAATAACATAGTGGCTTGCAAAAGCTAGGTAAGCTGCCAAGATGTAGAGGAAGTTGAAGTTATTGTTATCTCGAGTAGCCAACATTGCTACAACGAATATCACTGTGACAATGCCCGGAACAAGGAAACCTTTCTGATGTAAATCTACCCTTCCTGAGACGACAGGAAATATATCGCTGATACCAACAAAGCTAATCTGTTCACACTCAAAAACGAATTCTGGACCCTTGCGACCAAGTTTGATCTGGTCATGTACTTGCAAAATTTGAGAACCTTGTAAGCGCTGACCATTAATATAAATACCATTACGGCTTTCCAAATCGGATATTTCCCATTGAGGCAGATCACTGGGAGAACCAGACGAGAGGGGGGAAATTTTTAAATGCTGACGGGACACTTCCTGGTATTTCGTGGAATCTAAAACAATGTCACAACAACTAGCATCTCGTCCAATTACTATTGGTTTATCAGATAAAACTATGTTCTCAGTTTGTTGCGACTCACTTTCTATACTAGAGTTTATTTGTATTAAAAAGCATTTGTAACGGTGAAGTCCTGCCATGAAATTACTCCTAAAGTTGTGTTTTTTATCAAGAAAAATGCTACGGCAACGTTGTTTTTTTGTTTGAGAACCTCAGAAAGATTTGCAACCACTATATACTTTGATAACTTAGGTATTAACAAAAGTTTGATGATCACAGAAGTTAAGCATGAAGAAGCTTTTCTTCTGTATTCTTAATAGGTGTAAGCAAAGTTATTTTATGCAGAAGTAAGGTTAGGCTCACAAACTAGAAGTCTGTAGATAGACAAACTGCAAAGCGTCCAAACTGGAGCAATCCAAGCCGGACGGGTTGCAAATGATGTGAATGTCGTCTTGGTTGTGCCAAACATGCCGACAAAGCTAACTTGTCTGAATGCATAAGTGGGTGCATTTGTACAGTGCTTAAGTCCTAAGTTAAACCAGGAATGTTGACGAACAACCAACAATTAACAACTTACACCAGAATTTGTTTATACTGGAAGCAGTAAGATTTAAGAAATTTTAAATTTTACTCACAGCTTGCTTATGCAATGTATTATAAGTCGTCGCGCTCAGTTTTCGGCAAGTCATCGCTATTGGTTGCCAGAACTGAGTGAAGCAGAAAATATTCAGAAATTTGGTGCTTGTTCAAGATTTCCCGGATATGGACACAATTATGTCTTATTTGTCTCCCTGGTTGGAGAATTGGATGAATATGGCATGATTCTCAACTTGTCCAACGTCAAACACGTTATTAACCGAAAAGTGACGAGTATACTGGACTTTTCCTATCTCAACGATGTATGGTTAGAGTTTCAACAAACTCTACCCACCCCAGAAAACATTGCACGGGTAATTTGGCAACGACTAAAACCTGATTTACCTTTAGTGCGTATACAGCTTTTTGAGCATCCCGAACTTTGGGCTGATTATTTAGGAAACGGCATGGAAGCATACCTCACACTCAGCACTTATTTTAGCGCCGCCCATAAGCTAGCTCATCCTCGTCTTAGCGGCGAAGAAAACTTCAAGATTTACGGTAAGTGCGCTAATCCCAACGGTCATGGGCACAACTATCATTTAGAAGTGACTGTAAAAGGGGAGATTGATCCACGCACTGGGATGATTGTTGATTTGGGCGCTTTGAATCAAGCTATAAAAGAGTACGTTATTGAGCTATTTGACCACAGCTTCTTAAACAAAGACGTTCCATACTTTGCTGAAGTTGTTCCCACTGCTGAGAATATTGCACTTTGTATCAGTCAACTGCTGCGATCGCCCATTCAGGAATTAGGAGCGACACTATACAAAGTAAAATTAATGGAAACTCCGAATAACTCCTGTGAAATTTATTGCACTGAGTCAGATTCAAACTCAGTCAATGCTGCACAAAATCAACCTGTGTTAGTACGCTTGTAGCGAGTCAAGATTTGTTCACAAGTATTTGAAAGGGGCGCTTTAGTTTCACTAGTACAGCGCGGCGTAAATAAGCATACCATTCAAAATCTCTGAAAAGCTTACACTCTATTCATTTTGAATTTTGAATTTTGAATTCCGCGCAGCGGTACTAGTCGCCCCAATTCAAGCTTATTCCACAGCAAAACCCGATAGCTGACGCATTTTCGGTGTATGAAACTCAATAATATCATGTCCGGAAAAATACTTATCATATAGCAGGGAGCAGGGAGCAGGGAGCAGGTGAGACAGCGCTGCGGGAGGGTTTCCAACGCCAGATACCTCTGTCGGGAAACCCTCCTTCAGTACTGGCTCCTCCGCAGGCGACTGCGAACCCGAAGGGGAAAGAAATAACTCCTTCATCTCCCCT
>NZ_CAWPKW010000164.1:0-7485 GCF_963888615.1 Brasilonema octagenarum UFV-OR1
GTCGCGATTGCTAGAAGCCCATGAATTGATCGTTGGGGAATTGAGAGTGGCGATCAATAAAACAGCAGCGAATCAAGATAGTGGCACTAACGATTTGTTAGTGAGCCAAGTCTTGCGAACCAATGAGACGCAAGTTTGGTTTCTGGCAGAACATTTAGTGGATACACCATTGGTACGTAGTTAAATTCAGCAGATCAGGTGTTGTAAATGAATAACTAACAGTGTTTCAGCAATCGCTCTTTAAATCAGTTCATTCTTGACTCCATTTATCCATTGTAGATAACAGAGAAAGAGAACTTTATGACCAATTATGACTACATTGTAATCGGTGCAGGTTCGGCAGGCTGTGTGGTTGCCAATCGTCTAACCGAAGACTGTAACACAACCGTGTTACTCCTCGAAGCGGGCAACCCAGCTACAAAACCAGAAATTCAAATTCCGGCGCAATGCTTTAGTCTCATCGGCTCTGAAGTGGATTGGGGTTACGTTTCTGAGCTGGAACCCTACCTGAAGGGTCGCAAAATGTTTTGTTCCCGTGGCAAAGTCTTGGGCGGCAGCAGTTCGATTAATTTCATGATGTATATCCGGGGCAATCCTCAAGACTACGATCGCTGGCAGGAATTAGGAAATCCCGGTTGGTCGTACCTTGATTTATTGCCCTATTTCAAGAAATCGGAACACCAGCAGCGAGGCGCGTCGGAATTTCACGGGGTTGATGGGGAATTGAGCGTTACCGATTTGATGTCCCCTGCGGTGGTCTCCCAACGCTTTGTAGATGCCTGTGTGTCAAAGGGATACAACTACAATCCTGATTTTAATGGTGTACAGCAAGAAGGGGTAGGACTTTATCAATTGACGGTTAAGGATGGTAAACGGCACAGTGCAGCCGCTGCTTTTCTTCTACCCATTTTCCATCGTCCCAATTTGACAGTAGTGACAGGGGCATTAGTGACAAAATTGCTGGTTGAGGGCACTCGCTGTGTTGGAGTGGAATATCTGCATGAAGGTACGCTTCACCAGGTGAGAGTCAACCAGGAAGTGATTTTAAGCGCAGGTGCGTTTGATTCGCCCAAACTACTAATGCTTTCTGGAATTGGTACTGCCGAACACCTGCAAGCGATGGGAATTTCTGTCGTTGCAGATTTGCCGGGTGTCGGTCAAAACCTTCAGGATCACATTCTCACTTGTGTCGTTCAAGAAGCTACTCAAGATATACACCCTGCCATCACCAGTAATGGAATCGAAGCCGGATTATTTTTGCATAGCAAGGGGAATGTGGAGACCGCACCCGATTTGCAGTTCTTCTTCGGCCCGATTCAATTCTTGTCACCTGGTTATACCCCTGCTGATTTTGGATTTACGGGTGCTGTCTGTCTTACCCGTCTCGAAAATATTGGCAGCGTTAGTTTGCGATCGCCTGACCCCAAAGATCCACCAACCATTCGGATGAATTATCTACAAAGTCAAGCCGATGTACAAAAGTTGGTTGAGGGAGTTAAATTAATCCGCCAATTGTTTCAGAGCAATGCCTTCGATGATTTTCGTGGTGAGGAGATTGCTCCGGGTTCCCGTATTCAAAGTGATGCAGCACTTGAAGCTTACATTCGGGACACTTGCAGCACTGTATGGCATCCGGTAGGCACTTGCAAAATGGGCATGGACTCAATGGCAGTGGTCGATCCTCAACTACGAGTACATGGAATTCAAGGTCTTCGTGTTGTTGATGCATCAATCATGCCAACAATCACTACAGGCAATACAAACGCACCCACTATCATGATTGGTGAGAAAGCAGCAGATTTAATTAAAGCGGAGCGTACCTCGCAAAGTCTTCCTAACAAGCTTAATGTTCAAAATTTGGCAGACTTGTCTATCTAGAAACGGCATGAGAGCCTGCTTTATCCGATCTGCAAGCTTGAGCGTTCGTAACACAATTCATTCATTAGAAGGAGTAATTCCATGACACAATCGTTCTGGCTTCGTGGTTCTCGCCTCACCATCCTCGCCGATCGCACCACAACTGACGGTAAATACGACCTGATTGAGGGCTATTTCTCTCCTGGTAAGCAGACTCCACCCCATCGCCATACACGCTATTCCGAACAACTCTATGTGTTGGAAGGAGAATTCACTGTCTGGATTGGTAAGAACAAGGTGGTTCTAAAGACGGGTGAAAGTGCCCTGATTCCGATGGGCGCTCCCCATGTCGTTGCTGCACTCAGCGATCAACCAGCTCGCGGGTTAGTCGTTACTTCGCCCAGTGCCTTTGCTCACTTTGTTGAAGCAACAGGGACGCTAAACGAGAATGAGGCACCTGACATGGCATTGTTCAATCGCATCTCTAGCGAAATTGGCGACGAAATTCTGGGTGCACCTGGAGATCTCCCTTAGAGGGTGTGATGAACTTCTATAGAACCTAGTTTAGAAGCGAAATTCAGCCCTCGTTGCGATTTTCGAGGAATGGTTGGAACTGGCTCACAGAGCCGATGATTTTCAGAGTTCATAACACCCTCTATGCCGCTTGAAAACTTGTCTATCACTTAAAAGGAAAACTCAAAACTATGAATTCACAAGCAGCTCAAACCACCACTACTGCTGACGAGTCGGCAATCCGTGCTTTCCATCGCCAGATGATTGATGCTTGGAATCGAGGTAGCGGCGAAGGCTTCGCTGCCCCGTTCAGCGAAACTGCCGATTTCCTCACGTTCGAGGGCACGCATCTCAAGGGACGAAAAGAAATCGCTGCATTTCATCAGCAAGCGTTCGACACAGTTGTCAAAGGAACACGCCTGGAGGGTGAGGTGAATTTTGTCCGCTTCGTGAACTCGCAACTCGCGCTCATGCATGTATTTATCAGGGTAATACTGCCCGGAGAAACTGAAAGTTCACCGTCACGAGATTCGCTGCCGCTATACGTCGTCACAAAACGCGACGAAGGTTGGCAGATCGAAGGGTTACTCAATACCCGGAAGTTAACGCTAGAACGTCAATTCTTCTTAGACGACTTTGACTCACTGAGCGCAGAGGCTCAACATCAAGTGACCGACCTCGTTTCAGGTCTCAAGCAGCAGGTGAAATGATTTCGACCGTGCAGATAGTAATGCAAGCTCAGATGCCCTATACCGTTTTGCGCGATGCGTTTTAACTCATCCAACAATGACTGAAGGGTTAAATCTGCTGTTCTCAAAGCTGTCATGCAACAGAACCGATAACACTTCAATGGTTCACACAAATCCAGAATCCCCATCAGATTAACCTATGAAAAAACTAGAAGGAAAAATTGCCCTGATCACGGGTGGTAACAGTGGTATCGGTCTTGCCACTGCCAAACAGTTTGTTGCCGAAGGTGCCTATGTTTACATCACGGGTCGTCGCCAAGTCGAGCTGGATGCTGCTGTAGAAGCCATCGGTAAAAATGTTACGGCTGTGCAGAGCGATGTTTCTAATCTGGCAGACCTCGATCGTCTGTTTGCCACCATTAAGCAAGAGCAAGGACACCTCGATATTATCTTCGCTAATGCTGGCGGTGGACAAATTGCCCCACTTGGAGCAATCACTGAGGAACACTTTGACAAAACATTCAACATAAACGTCAAAGGTCTGCTTTTCACCGTGCAGAAGGCATTGCCTTTGTTGCCAGAGGGGGCTTCGATTGTCCTCAATGCTTCGACTACTTCTATCAAAGGCACTCCAGCGTTCAGCGTTTACAGCGCCACCAAAGCTGCCGTGCGATCATTTGCACGTAACTGGATACTCGACCTCAAAGAGCGCAAGATTCGTGTCAATGCCATCAGCCCTGGTGTCGTGCCTACTCCTGGCTACAATCTCATGGGACTGAGCGAGGAGCAGGTGCAGGGATTTGTAGCAAGTCAGGCTGACAATATCCCCCTTGGGCGGGTGGGCACGCCAGACGAGATTGCTAAAGCTGTCGTCTTCCTTGCATCCGATGACAGCAGCTTTGTCAACGGCATCGAACTCTTCGTCGATGGGGGCATGGCGCAGATTTGAAGCGTCTCAACTTTGCCCGACGAACTATGCTACATTGCCAGACTGGATATTAACGAAGGAGGAACTGAAATGGCCGCGAACAATGAACAAGCAATTTGCCACCTCTACCACGTGGCAGAAGCTGAGTACGAGGATCTGAAGGCTTTTGGTCATATCTCGGTTTAATACCCAGAGGACATGGGTGCATTATTTGGGCAATAATTCCGGGCAAAGTTAACAGTTCTAGACTTTGGCAATGGTACAACTCTGTATTCTCGTTACTACCAAGGCAAGCGTGAAGTTCACACCCCCTATCCCACGGGTGTAGAAGTTCTCATCCATATCAAACTAAGTTTAGTACTAAACAGCAGTGTCAGTTTTATGTTTGAACAACAACCTCAAAATTTACAACTTCATGTCCAACAGTTAGCTAACGAAGCACTAGAAAAAGCAGAGCCATCAGCTTGGTTTGAAGTTTTGTATGCCGAAGCTCAAGGCGACACAACACAAATTCCTTGGGCTAAGTTAGCTCCACATCCTTATCTTTTAGAATGGTTGACGAATCATCAACAGTTTGTTAGAGGTCAAAAGGCATTAATCATCGGTTGTGGTTTAGGGGATGATGCCGAAGCTTTAGCTCATCTGGGATTTGAGGTAACTGCTTTTGATATTTCTCCAACTGCGATCGCTTGGTGTCAGCAACGATTTCCTGATTCTTTGGTCAACTATGTAGTTGCAGATTTATTCGCAGTTCCCGCACAATGGCATCAAGCCTTTGACTTTGTGTTTGAGTGCCGTAACATTCAAGCTTTGCCGCTAAATGTGCGCTCTGCGGCTATTTCTTCAGTTGCCTCTTTTGTAGCTCCCGGTGGCACACTTTTGCTGATTACCCATGTTCGGGATACAGAAGCAGAACCAAGTGGCCCACCTTGGGCATTATCAGAATCAGAACTGGAACGGTTTGAAAGTTTAGGATTACAACAAGTAGAAAACATATTATACCAAGAGTCTGAGCAATTTGATGTTAAGCAAGTGCGGATCGAATATCAAAGATCATAATTGGCTTAGTTTCAGTTGGGGGAGATAATTAACTGCGCCATCCCACTCTTGAGAGTCGGCACACCCGATGAGATTGCCAAAGCCGTTGTCTTTCTCGCTTCAGCCGACAGTAGCTTTGTGAACGGCATTGAGTTGTTTGTCGATGGAGGTATGGCACAGATTTGAAGTGCCCTAAAAATATCTATCACCAAAACCGTTGAGGAGTTCGGTGCTATGAATGCAAATAACGGCATCATCAGTCAGTCTAGCCCATATTCAGTAACCGAAACCATTGATCGCTTAGAAGCTATTCTTCAGGCAAAAGGCATCACCATTTTTGCCCGCATCGATCAACGAGCTGAAGCCAAAAAAGTTGGACTGAGCCTGTGTCCAACACAGTTATTGCTATTTGGCAACCCTGAAGCCGGAACACCGCTCATGGTAGCAGAACCGACGATCGCTCTGGATTTACCCCTGAAAGTACTGGCATGGGAAGCGGCTGACGGCAAAGTGTGGCTGAGTTACAACGATCCTGATTACTTAAAACAGCGGTTCTCTCTCATTGATGAGTTGGTCAAAAACATCGCGGTCATTAAACCTTTAATCAATCAAGCACTTCAATAAACAACTCATTCGTTTTTTCGATATCCCATGTTTGCTGCTGTAATTGAATGCAATCCAAAACTTTGGAGCTAAAGATGAAACTCATCTCTGTCAACGTAGGACTTCCGCAGGAAGTGACTTGGAAAGGAAAAACAGTTAGCACTGGAATTTTCAAAGAGCCAGTCAGCGAACGGGTGAGAGTGCGATCGCTCAATTTAGACGGCGATCGCCAAGCGGATCTCACCGTTCATGGTGGTTTAGACAAAGCAGTTTATGTCTATCCCTTTGAGCATTATGACTACTGGCGAAGCGAATTGCCTGACACAGAGTTAACACTTGGTATCTTTGGTGAAAATTTCACAGTCACAGGATTGAGAGAAGAAGAACTGAACATTGGCGATCGCTTCAAAATCGGCAGTGTGGAACTAATGGTGACTCAACCGCGCTTACCCTGCTACAAACTAGCGATTTGCTTTGGGCGATCGGATATGGTGAAACGATTTCTCGCTAGTCGTCGCACCGGATTTTACTTTCGGGTTTTGCAAGAGGGCGAAGTTGGAGCCGGAGACACTTTAGAGTTGGTGAGTCGGGATACCAACAATATTACTGTTGCTGATATCACTCAGCTTTATGTTCGTGAGCCAAACAATCCAGAGTTACTGCATCGTGTAACTCAACTCAAAGCGTTACCCGAAAGCTGGCGCGATTACTTTCAGGATCTGCTCCGTCGGCAGGATGTGAGATAGATGAGACGCATTTGCATTTCAGTGTTATTTAACATTAACAAGGAGCAAAATCATGACTACATATCGCACAGTTTCAATCGATGGTTTAGACATCTTCTACCGCGAAGCGGGTTCCCGTGATAATCCAACGATTCTATTATTGCACGGCTTCCCAACCTCATCTCATATGTTCCGCAATCTTATACCTGCCCTTGCTGATAAATTCCATCTTGTTGCACCTGATTATCCCGGCTACGGCAACAGTTCGATGCCAACTGTAAATGAATTTGATTACACGTTTGATAATTTAGCTGAGATTGTGGAGAAATTCATTGCTGCGATCAATCTCAAAAAGTACAGCCTTTACGTGATGGATTATGGTGCACCAATTGGCTATCGGATTGCAGCTAAATATCCAGAGCGCGTGCAATCTCTGATTGTTCAAAATGGCAATGCTTACGAGGAAGGTCTGCGCGAATTCTGGGAACCAATTAAGGCATACTGGCATGAGCGATCGCCTGAGAATGCTGAAAAGCTCAAATACCTTTTCACTCTAGAAGCAACGAAGTGGCAATATACCAACGGTGTTCGTAATCTCGAAGCAATTAGTCCCGATACCTGGACGGTGGATCAACATTTCCTTGATCGCCCCGGAAATGAAGAGATTCAACTGGCGCTGTTTTATAGTTATGGCACCAATCCACCGCTCTATCCCCAATGGCAAGAGTATTTCCGCCAGTATCAACCCCCTACCCTGATTGTTTGGGGCAAGAACGACTACATCTTTCCTGCTGACGGTGCTTATCCCTACCAGCGTGACTTGAAAAACGTTGAGTTCCATCTACTCGATACGGGACACTTTGCTCTGGAAGAAGATGGGGACGTGATCGCAGATCATATTCACCACTTTCTGAGCACTCACGTTGTAGAGAACACCAAGCTAACCACTAGTAACAAATAGTTTTGCCTGGGAAACGATGTCGATAAAAAATGATTGTCATTCTACAATTACTACTGATCGAGCAGCAGTGTTAAATCAATTAACTTAACATCTCAACAGATTGTTTACAATTTATTAAAGGAGAGTGTCATGGTTGCTCAAGTAAACTCACAATCACCAAAAATTTTGGAA
>NZ_CAWPKW010000165.1:0-7469 GCF_963888615.1 Brasilonema octagenarum UFV-OR1
GATTCTAGATTTTAATCCAAAATCCAAAATCTAAAATCTAAAATTGTCTCGGTCAAAAGTCAATTCAATCTATAGATGGTTGTATCACTTTAATCAGTCGTAAATTTAAGTCAGCATTATTTTCAATTGCTATCATCCAGAAGAAATATCACCAAATGTAATATTTCCGGCAGTACCTATATCAAAGCCAAAATTTCTATCACCAACAATCCCCACCCCATTATTAACTTGATTGCTGATACTGCGAATGTTTTCTTGCGCTTCTGTTTTCACGTTATCCCATCCCTCTTGAGGTAAACCTTTACCTCCGCGTAACAATGCGACGGGGAAATCTTCAGTTGCAAAGTCAAAAAACGGAGTTTGTTCTTTACCTAATTTATTGGCGCTTTGGGGAACAGTTTTCCCTAAATAATTCATTAAATGGGAAACCCGCACGACTTTATCTCCTGGTTGGTTGGCTGCACCTTGCAATGCTTCGAGGAAATGGTATGTGTAAACGCTCATTTTGCCATCAGGACGAATATAAGATGATTGTTTTCCTGTGGAGGAGGTGAAAACTATTCTTCCTGTACCTTGTTTTAAGTCGTCTATAAGGTTTTTGGGTAAAATAGAAATTTTGTTTAAATGCCAAAGCCAATTCTCTGGTCTAATAGTACTTAGAAAATTACATAACTTAGGGTATTCTCTGTGGTAAAAGCACGTAGAATTCGATTCCGTTTTGGTCTGCTAGCCCTTGCCGTTGGTACCGCCCTCTTGCAGCCTATGGTGGCGCGTACACAAGATGCACCCGAAGCAGGTAGTGGTCGCATTGAGCGCGAAGCTGTCATTACTCAGAAGTATATGGCAGTAGCAGCTAACCCTCTAGCATCAGCAGCAGGTAGTGAAATTCTCCGTGCTGGAGGAAGTGCGGTTGATGCGGCGATCGCTATCCAATTAGTACTCGGCTTAGTTGAGCCACAGTCCTCTGGACTGGGTGGAGGGGCTTTCCTCGTTTACTACGATGCTAAAGCTAAACAACTTCGTACCTATGATGGTAGAGAAACTGCTCCAGCTGCTGCTAAACCAGACCGTTTTCTTGATGCGGATGGCAAAGCGCTACAGTTCTACGATGCTGTTGTTGGCGGAAAATCTGTAGGTGTGCCTGGGGCAGTCAGGATGCTAGAACTGGCACACAAGAAACATGGCAGGTTACCTTGGAAGCAACTTTTTCAACCTGCGATCAAACTGGCTGAAAAAGGCTTTCCCATCTCGCCACGCTTGTACACTCTACTGAAGACAGAACAGTATCTCCAGCGCACGGAGCGAGCTAGGAACTACTTCTTCCAACCGGATGGCACTCCCAAGCCTGTCGGCACTATACTTGTCAATCGGTCTTATGCCCAGGTACTGCGCCAAATTGCCAAGGGAGGTGCTGATGCCTTTTACAAGGGTGAAATTGCTAACGATATCGTTGCTACGGTGCAACAAGCAGGCGTACCAGGCGATTTAACAACCACCGATCTAGCAACCTATCAAGCAATAGAACGACCACCAGTGTGTGGGGTTTACCGAGTTTACAAAGTTTGCGGTATGGGTGCTCCAAGTTCTGGGGGTCTAACCGTGTTACAAATTCTCGGCATCCTCGAAAATTTCAATTTAGCTAGCTTAGAGCCGGCTTCATTAAAGGCAGTGCATCTGTTCTCTGAAGCTGGACGGCTTGCTTATGCTGACCGGGGATTCTACATAGCCGATCCAGATTTCGTGTCCGTACCATCTAACGAATTGCTCGACCCTGAATACCTCAAGCGCCGCGCTGCGCTAATAAGTCTTGACCGTGCCTTGACTGAAGCCAAACCTGGTGAGCTACCTTTACACCCTGCGCTTCTGAGGGGAAAAGATGATTCTCCAGAGTTTCCTTCCACCAGCCATGTTGCAATTGTTGATCGCTACGGTAACGCGGTGTCGATGACTACTAGTATTGAGGATGCTTTTGGCTCAAGATTGCTGGTGCGAGGCTTCTTGCTCAACAATGAACTCACAGATTTCTCTTTCTCACCCACAACAAGTGATGGTAAGCCTGTCGCTAATCGGGTAGAACCTGGAAAGCGCCCCAGAAGTTCGATGGCTCCCATGATGGTGTTTGACCAGCATGGCAAGCTAGTCATGGTGGTTGGCTCTGCAGGTGGTGCGAGAATTATCAACTTCGTAGCTAAGGCACTGGTTGGAGTACTGGACTGGAAACTCGACAGCCAGCAAGCGTTATCACTGCCAAATTTCGGTAACCGCAATGGTCCAACGGAACTGGAGGGGTACAAGTGTTGCGAACCTCAAGTCTGCGTTAGAAGCGCTCGGTCATTCGGTGCAAGTTGTGGAGCAAACCAGTGGTTCCCACGGCATTATCATAACCGAGCAGGGTTTGCTCGGCGGCGCAGATCCCCGTCGCGAAGGAGAAGCTATAGGCAAATAAATTGGTGTAGTGAAAAATTGTAGAGACGCGATACATCGCGTCTTTTGTCAAATCATCAATAGACCTCTCCAAAAATGGCTATGAAACCAATACCCCGCGCTTGCACTAAAAATCATTTTTGGAGAGGTCTAATCAGAATAATCACTACCAGAACCATACTTCCAGGCATCACTCCAACGATTCCAATAATATTTAGATATACTGGGTAAATTCTTTTTCCACGGTTCTAACATTTGACTCAGCCAAAATAAAACAGAGTAAATTCCTAAATTCCCATAGTGAACCATCCAACCGAGTAAAGTTCCCAAACCAACTTGAGGAATAACTTTGCCAATTAATCCTGGATGTGTTACGCCAGTTTTTATAAGCGTTTTTGTCAGCGCCGGGAACTGTACCACATCTTGCAAAAATGGTTTGAGTACAGATTCACCGAGTTGTTGCATTTGTTGAAATACTGCAGACAGGAGTTGATTAATTTGATTTGGATCAATTTTTTGATTAACATCAACACTCATTGCTTTTTGGAATAGCCAAGTCACAGCTAAACTAGGTTGGTATGGTTGCAGTGGTGCGATTTGTTTTGCAGATAACTGATCTATTTGTAGCGCCTCGTGAATACCTAATGTTAAACGCTGTAAGTGACGCACCATCGCACCAAAACCGCCAAAACTCAAGGGAGACTGACTCCCACTGCTATCTCCAACAGGTAAAATGCGATTCCAAGGTGTCTTGAGTGGAGAACGATAGGAGGGAAAAAAGCCAAATAGCGCTCGTTTAAATGTAAGCTGGCTTAACTCCACGCCTTGATATTCCGGCATTAAACGTAGATAATCCTCAAATAGAGCTTCTAAACTCAAGCGTTGTGGATTGGCATCCATGTAAGTAAACATGTAAGTCGTTCTACCATCCCTTGCTGGGAAAGCTTCCCAAAAGTATTGGCATTGATTTTGCACAGGTGTGAATGATAACAGTAAGTCGCCTGTGTGATTTTCTGGAAAACCTTGAGCACAAGTTCCCACAACTAAACAAAGTGCATCTGGTTTTTGTCCCTGACGTGCTTGCTGGATTATGGGAGAAAGATATCCCATTGCATCAATTAATAACCTGGTTTTGAATTGGTTGTTTACCATCACTCCATCAGGATGAACAACTGCTTCTGTAAACGGAGTATTTTCAAATAACTTTCCACCAGATGTAAGAAATCGCTGCTTTAAAGTTTCCAGCAAATAAACTGGATCGACACCAATGTTCAGAACATCTCTTACCCAAACTTCTGTACCACCAAAAAAGCTGACTCTTGCGGGATTGTATTGTGTGGCGATCGCCTGTTCTAATTCTGCATCCGTCAGTAAATTTAACTCCAAGAAAACTTGTAATTCTTTACGAGAAATATTCCATTCTTGCTCTCTACCACGTAACATTGAGCGTTCTATTAACGCCACTCGCACTCCCTTCACAGCTAAGGCACAGCCAATTAAAATGCCTAATGTTCCGCCGCAGATGACAACATCCCAATCTATAGCACCCAAAGGTTGCTGAGTTTCTTTTACGACCATTGGTACAGGAGCGTTATCCTCTCTCACTGATGTCAAAATGCGATCAGCTTGGCGTAACTTATCTAAAATATTTCCTGGTAGTTGTGAAAGAACATTTTCCGTCAGGGACATAATACTAAATTCCACTATAGTCACTATTTGTGATCGTACTAATATAAATTAAAAGTCAAAGTCAATCTTAAATTTTCCGAAGTTATTTCTCAAGATAGATGATTATAGGAATCCGGTTTTGTTTCTCTTAGCTTGCGTGGCAAAGCCATAGGAACTCGTTGAGGTAGGGAACACAACGACCACGCTCAGTGCATCGCAGGCTTCGCTTAACGCTTAACAGAAACTGTACTTAGCTTCGTCAAAATCTGCCGAGGAATTCTATATGAGATAAATAACTCTTGATTTCATGAAAGAGTCATTAATGAAAGGAAATAGAATTCAACTTGTTTTTCAAGATATAGGACTAAGTAGGTGGGCGCTAAAAAACACAACTAAATTAAGAAATGTAAATCGCTTAAAAGCTTCTTTTTAAAAGATTTTTGGCGCTTTACATAAGTTAACATAGTTCGATTTAATCATGCCTACTTACTTACGGATGGATTTTTGGTTTCTTTCATCCTGAAGGTGCGCCCCGCACATGGGTTGCTGACAATAAGCCGCTCCGCGTCTACGCACTCAAGCTGTGATTGTTGTGGTGAGGCGAAGAATTGTCAGTTTGTAAAACGATTAGCACTTCAGTTGGAATTTGGATTCCAACTTTAGTTGGAGCCAACGTTCGATTTTGAGATAGACTAATTGATCAATCACTTTATTGAACAAAAGTTTCAACTTTAAGTGGACGACAAATTAGAGCTAATTGCATATATTTGAATTTATGCAAACACAGATATAAGAATTCTGGCGTTGCATAATTAAGGGATGAACTGTCCTAATTGTGCATCCACTCATAACCGTAAAAACGGGCGTTATTGTGGTAAACATAACTACATTTGTGTCAAATGCGAGCACCAATTTGTCGAATTATATTCAAAACGAGGTTAAGTAAATCGGCATGGAAAAACCAAACTATGTAAAGATAAATAAATACGGATAATGTATCTACCGAGGTGACTGAAAATATGGGTGCTCGTCTAAGGGTATTCCTGACTAATGAGCAAAACAAAACCGTCACGATTACGATCAGTGGCAGGAGTTAGGCAATCCCGGTTGGAGATACTAAGATGTATTGCCATACTTCAAAAAGTCTGAAAACCAGCAATGGGGAGCATCCGAATTCCATGGTGTCGATGGAGCGTTGAGCGTTACCGATCCAATTGCCCCTGCTGTGACATCACAAAGATTTGTAGAAGCAACCGTTGCACTGGGTTATGGACGCAATCCTGATTTCAAGGGCGCGCAGCAAGAGAGAGCTGAACTGTATCAGTTGACTATCAAAGATGGTAAGCGGCACAGTACGGCGGCAGCGTTTTTAGTACGTATTTTGGATCGCCCTAACTTAACAGTTACTACTGGTGCGTTAGTTACTTGGTTATTGTTTGAGGGAACGCGCAAGGTAGGAGTGGAATACATACACCGGGGAACGATACACCAATCCTTTGTACAACAGGAAATCATTCTCTCTGGCGCGTTCGATTCGTCCAAACTGCTGATGCTCTCTGGGATTGGCAATGCAGAACACCTGCGATCGCTCGACATTCCCGTAGTTGTTAATTTACCTGGTGTCGATCAGAATCTCCAAGATCACCTTACTGTCCCGGTGGCACACCAGGTAACTGTGGATCTGCAACCTGCTCTAACCAGCAATATCGCGGAAGCCGGATTGTTTTTACATACTGAGAGTAATTTGAGTGTTGCGCCAGATTTGCAGTTTTTCTCTGGTCCTGTTTTGTGGGCTTATCGTCAGACATCGTCTAACTATCTCAATTCACCTTCTATTAATGGAGTTGTTTTCATGATTCATCAGTGGAGTATCGCCTCTATGTGCGATTGCGCGGAGCAAAAGACGCTTGAAGGCTTATCGCTGCTCAAAATTCGCTCCGCGTTGCCAGTGTGGGAAATATTCAACGCTCAAAACCCATTAACGCTTAATTGCACAGTAGCTGTTGAAGCCTCACAAAACTACCATATCTTTAACCATAGGAAAAACTATGAAAACACCACTGAAAAAATTCACGTTACTCCTTGTTATGACAATCTGTGTTTGGGCTAATTTCTCCTTAAGAGCCTCTGCTGATTCTACTGCTGGTTTAATCCTCAGTATGAGATGCCAGGGTGGATACAATATCAATGTTTGGAAAAAGCATTCTTCGGGTCAACTTCTCTACCGCGCTACCAGTTCCAACGGTAATTTGAGTTTGGACGGAGGAACGAGCCAAGCTACAGAAGGGGTTCGAGTGTATAAATTTCCGAATCGCAATTATGAATACTGGGTGTGGGATGGCACGCTAGATAGTCAGCAGTCTGGAACTTTAGAGGTGTATAAAAACAATCATATCCTCATGCGACAGGCTTGTACGAAAGGTTGATGAGGAGTAAGTGCTGCCCTCTAGGAACTCATCTTCAGTTCAAACACAAATTAACTCGCTCATGATTCAACAAGTGTCATAGCAACACACCGGCATTTGATTCATGGTGCGATACACGGAGCGTAAAGCCAAGGGCTTGTCGTTATTACAGTTTCACGTTCAAATCTTGTCAACCATTACAACAAAACAGGAGAATTCCAATGTCTGATACAACACAAACAAAAATCGTCGTTCTTCAAAAAGGTTCAACCGGACCAGAAGTCACAGACCTACAATACATCTTACAAATTCGCAAATTTACTCTAAATGCACCTGATGGCATTTTTGGTCCGCGCACCGAAGCCGCCGTTATCCAATTTCAGAAGTCTAAAAACCTAAAGCAGGATGGTGTTGTTGGCTTACAAACTTGGGCAGCAATGCAATATGCTTGGCCGAACAATCAACCTGGAACTTTCTTGAGAGAGGGGGATAGCGGCAATGCAGTTCGGCTGATGCAAGAAGCGATGGTGTCAAAGGGAATAAATCCAGGTCAACCCGATGGCAAGTTTGGTCCTAGAACAAAAGCTGCTGTGATTGAATTTCAAAAGAATGGCGATGGCGAACGCGATTCCAATATTGTAGGGGTTGTAGGTCCGCTGACTTGGGGCGGCATCTTGGGAGACTAGTTAGAGCATTCACTCAAACTTAAGTTCAGTTAGATAGATGCGATCGCCCTTTATGCGATCGCTTCGTAATTCCTCTTTGTCACCCTTTCAGCCTGATTCATCCCACAAATATGCAACACGATTTTATCTTCAGCGATCATTCAAAGACAGTTTTGGCAAATGCATCAGATGCTGTTTATCCATCAACAGGAGTTGGGAAATGGCTATCTAGTGGAGTATGCCAATCGTTTGGGACTTGATATTTGTCAATTTTTGCAGGATTTATCCAAGGGAGCGTATGTCGATC
>NZ_CAWPKW010000166.1:0-7443 GCF_963888615.1 Brasilonema octagenarum UFV-OR1
TCTGTCGGGGGAAGCAACCCAAGCGACGAGCTTTGACCGTTGAGGCGTCTGGCGTTGCCGGGCCCAAGATTCCGTCCGGCGAGCTTTGCGACTTGTTGCACAAGCGCGTTGTAAGGGAATAGGGGATATAAGAGTGTGGGGGCTTGTATCTTTCAGTTCCAGGATAGAGGTGTACAAAAATACAAATCCCTCTTACCCCTATACTTCTACGCCTTAGCTTCGGTCAAAAACAACTGCCTGATGTAATCCCCCATATCCCTTGCTTTTTGCCTACGCTGACTTTGTTGTGTTCACAAAGCCTGGTAAAATTCTCTAGTAAGGTGATTCAAACAGTGAACAGTAATAACTGATAACTGTTCACTGATAACTGGTAACTGATAAGAAACTGCCATGACTGCTGAAATTAACCAACAAAGCCAAACAACTAAAGGTGCTGATGCAGTTGATGAAGCAATTGCAAGCGGAATAGATTTTGATGGTTCCCCTATTCCCCCCACGAAACTAGAACTTTATCACAAAGTCATGGGGCTAGAAGGAAACAGACAGCGCAGTGGTGTCAGCAACACGATGCGATCGCGCATTGTGCGAATTGGTGCAAAGCACATACCCCAAGAAGAACTCAACCAACAACTCACAGATGCTGGTTTTGCAGCGTTAAAAGAAAAAGAAATTGCCTTCTTCTACGGTGGGAAGTGATACCATTTAGCCGTATCTTCACTTAAGGTGTGAGGCATGAAACTTAAACAAGTTCTTCTTGTAGTCTTGCTTGTAGTCATGCTTGGAGTTGGGTACTCTAGTATCTCATTTGCACAGGCTACACCAAACCAAGTTACATCAGAGCTAACCAGCGTTCTCAAACTAAAAACTAGCGAGTTACCGAAGGTATCGGAGTTAGAAGGCGAAATTTAAACGCTAACCATAGCACCCGGAGACGTAGGTGTCTGGCATACACATGGTTCGCCTGCATTTGCTTACGTAATTAGCGGTGAGTGTATCGTTGATTCTCGCTCAGGTGAGCCTTCAATTACATTACCTGCTGGCAAAGCCATTATGGAACCTATTAATGTTGTTGGGCGTGCTAGAAATCCTAGTTTAACAGAGTTAGTCCTAAGAAGCCAATAATGTAAACAAGCCTAGACATTTATCAACAATTATTGACATCTTTAATCAACTCATCAACAAGCTCTCTAAGCCGTTTTTGCCAGTCAGGGACGGCTTTTAGCTTATCTTTAACTCCAGGTGCCACTTTAAAACACACAGGGTCTTTATCAAACGGTTTGTCACTAGTGAAACCTAATTTATGGTTTTTCCTGAAAGGCATTGTAATTGACTTTGTATATTGGTATACTAATTATCAAATAGCATTAGAGGTCAACGCACTTGGGCAAAGAAAAAGAGCCAGCCCAGTTTTTGTTGATCTGTCAACACCCACGAGTACTCGTTGTTTGTGAGTCACACTTGGCACAAGAAAATGAGCCAAGCCTAGTCCCTAAAAGGGACGCTACGCAAACGTCTGTTAATTCGTCGGCGTAGTAGGGTACTCGTTCTAATAAGGCTTGGCTCATTTTCCCAGTCGGAACCCCGCAAGGCTCTTTTTCCCAGTCATACCCCCGGTGAGCAATGCTTTTATCCATCAAGACAAAGCTAAAACTGAGTAAAGCCCAAGAAATAATAATGAGTAAACATGCAGGTATTGCAAGATTTAGTTACAACTGGGGCTTAGCTACTTGGAATAACTTGGTTAAAGATGGATTAAAGCCTAATAAATATATCCTTAAAAAGTTCTTTAACAACCATGTTAAACCTGAGTTTGAGTGGATTAAAGAGAAAGGTATTTGTCAGAAAATCACTCAATATGCTTTTGATAATTTAGGTGATGCTTTTTCTAGATTTTTCTCTCTTAAAGGTGGTTATCCTAACTTCAAAAAGAAGGGTGCTCACGACTCTTTTACTATTGATGCAAGTGGCAAGCCTATCCCTGTTGGTGGCAAGTCTGTTAAGCTCCCCACCATTGGATGGGTTAGAACCTATGAAGGATTACCACATACCACGTGTAAATCAATCACAATATCCCGAACTGCTGATAGCTGGTTCATTGCTTTTGCACATGAACAAGAACATGAACCAACTGTTAAGTCACACGAAATTGTGGGAGTTGATTTAGGTATCAAGGAATTGGCTACACTGTCTACTGGCGTGGCATTCCCTAATCCCAAGCATTACAAGACTAATCTAGAAAAACTTTGTAGACTATCAAAAAAGTTTGCCAGAAAAGCGAAAGGTTCTAAGAATAGAGGCAAAGCCAAAATACAACTTGCAAAACATCATTTAAGGATAGCTAATCTTAGAAAAGATACTCTTCACAAAATCACCCTTCGGGTTCGCCACTTTGCCATCGTGACGGAAGCCGCCAAGACGGCAAGTGGACTCACTACTTTCTTATGCAAGAACCACGCAAAAATAGTAGTAGAAGATTTGAACGTTTCTGGGATGCTATCTAACCACAAAATGGCGCAAGTGATTGCTGATTGTGGATTTCATGAGTTTAAGCGCCAGTTGGAATACAAAGCTAAAAAATTTGGCTGTGAAATCATCATTGCTGACCGTTGGTTCCCATCAAGTAAAATCTGTTCCAATTGTGGACATATTCAAGATATGCCGCTAAAAGAAAGGACTTACAACTGTAAAAGTTGTGGGCATTCGATGGATCGAGATTTAAACGCAGCAATTAATTTGAGCCAGTGCTCCGCTTGTGTTAAGGGCGTTGTAGACGCCCGGAGGGCGGCTTCCCGATAGCCGTAAGGCGTGGCGTCAGCCATAGGGTAGCACCTGGCGTATCACGTTTGGCTAAAGCGTGTAAGCTTACTGAGGGATAACCGCTCCCATGCTCCCATTGAAGTAAGAAATAAATGTCTAGACTTGTTTAGGGTTTATATAGCAGCCAGCGAAATTGGTATTATTTCAGCTTAGAAAGCCTGGGACTGCTTTCCTAGACGTAGTTTCTCAATAAGAATTTAACACCAGTCGGCTCTGTTTGAACCGGAGGGAGTTTTTTGGTTAGCTTGAGTACCAAAAATCCGTGACACTGTATCCCAAATCTGCCAACATTTGCCGTAGCAGTGGTAAACTTAGCCCAATCACGTTGCTATGGCAACCTTCGATTTTATCCACAAACAAACCACCGCGACCTTCAAGAGCAAAAGCACCAGCACACTTTAAAGGTTCACCTGTGGCGACATATGCCGAAATTGTCTCACTGCTAAGTTGAGCAAAGTAAACTCTTGTTACTTGACATCTAACCAAAGTATGATTTTGGCAAAGGTCAATTAAGGCATGACCTGTGTAAAGATCACCAAAATGACCTTGCATTTTTTGCCAGCGTTGACGTGCTTCTTCGGAATTTGCTGGTTTACCATGAATTTCGCGGTTAACAGCCAAAACAGAATCGCAACCCATAATCAAAGACGATGGAAACTGAGGGGCTACAGTTTCTGCTTTTCGCTGAGCTAAAATTTGGACTAACTGTGCAGGATCATCTGTTTGGACTTGTGACTCGTCAAAATCACTGGGACAAACCAAAGGTTCAATCCCAGCTATTTGTAGTAAGCGGCGTCGTGCGACAGAAGCAGAGGCGAGTACAAAGGGTGGAATACCCATAGCAGATAGTACTAATCACTAGTAAACTGAGAAAGACTTCAACGATTCTTCAATTAATCCTTTCACTCTACCCCAACGCCTTTCAGGAATTGAGGCGTTGAGTGTAAAAAGTTTGCCACGGCTAACAGCAACACTAGCAAGGTTATGGCGTTGTTCGTTATTAGATAGTGCGATCGCATACTCTAAGAGGTAGTATGTTGTTCCGTTCGATTCGCGCTCTTCGGCATTGACTAATTCAGCTTTGCGACCGGAACCTTCAGGAGCAAGAGCCTTTTTTCCCAACCTATATCCTACCTCTGTTGGTGTGCCTAATTCTTTGAGAGTTTTGCCTTCTGGAACTGGACTAATCACTACAGAGATATTTTCACTAATCTCAATGATGTCGTGGAACACCACATCTGGACCGTCGGCAACTTTAACTTGCACCCAGCCGTTAGGATATGAAAACTCATAACCATTAGTAGTGTCTACATAACTTCGTCCAACCGCCGCCGCTACATTAGAATGACTGAAGCTGAAGGCAAACACCAAGAGCAAAATGAATATAATTTTTTTCCACATTTCTACAATTTCCTTTAGGCTGGAAGCAACACAAGGGAAGTTCATATTTCGTTTTTCATTGTCCCATGTATGCTGACAACTTACGAACTGCGCTGGTTTTCTTCTGGCACGATACCGGAAAATATTGAAACTTGGTTTAAGCAGAATTGTCTGATAAACCCTATGCAACTACCAGAACAACGCGAAGATGTATATCTTTACTCACCAAAGTGTGATTTCTTAGGAATCAAACTGCGTCAAGGACGGCTGGAAGTCAAGTGGCGCAAAGCACAATTAGGCGCTGTGGGTTTTGGCGATTTTGTAGAAGGTAAGGCTGAGAAATGGAGTAAGTGGCTGTGTTGTGATGATACAGAAGAAACTTTTCAGCCAAACCTCGTTATGGGCAATTCCTCTTGGGTGAATGTCCAGAAAGTTCGCTATTCCCAACTTTACCAAGTTTTACCAGAATTTCCACCACAACCCGTTTGTGCAGATGAGCATATCGAAAACGGTTGTACAGTAGAACTTACCCATCTGATCATTCAAGGGAATGCTTGGTGGAGTCTTGCATTTGAAGCTTCTGGTGAGGATGCTTGTTTGATGGAGAATCTTCAGACAACAGCAAGTTGGGTATTTGATACTTATCGCGAGTTAAAGTTATTGGCTGTCAATTCTTACGCATTTCCTAGTTGGTTAGCACTGGTTCATCAATAAGCATCAAAAAACAAGCAAAAATCACCCACAAGGGTACTGCTGGACTCAAGAATATTGAGCTACCATTTGAGAAAATCAAGTAGTTTCAAGGTTAAAGTTGTAACTATAATTACATCGTGCAACGGAAAAGTCCAGCAATAACGATAAAACTAGAGTAAAATTTTAGACGCTAAAAATACGAAAGTACTCAGCAATCATTAATCCGAAAAATAGCACTCACTTATAATGAGTAGCTGGCTAAAAAATGAATAGCCTTTGCCTAGGAAAAGCTATATCCAAAATGAGTTCATGACAAAGTCATGAGCAAACTTGAATGGCGAGATGAATCACAGTCAATTTCATTAATAAGGAACAAGTCTATGAATTTAAGCGAAGGTTATGGTGTATTAAAGTGTCATGCGATCGCCGGACAAAAGGAACTTGGTAGTGACACCCCGCACTATCAAGTTCATGTGAAGGACGATCAGTTTTCGTATCGTCTAGCAATTAATGTTAGGTCAAGTCAGAAACCTTTCGATTTATTGTATTTTATCGATGACAACTTTGAACATTTCATCACCGACAAACTTGATCAATTGGACTTTGGTTTTAAAAAACTTGAGGATTCTGATAGACAACCTGGAAAAATTGCCCTAGACTACATCCGGGGTAATTTATTCAAAGTCAATCAGATGAAACCATTGCCCTTCAATGTACCAGGAGAAAACAACGATCTCAACGAGTTGATTGACTCATACTTTCAACGGGCAATTGAAACTCAAGCAGTTGTGTATGCTTTCGGCGAACCTTGGGGACCAGAAAATAAGTCTGACAAAGTGTTCGGCTTCCAACCAGGAAGAGGCGTTCATAATCTTCATATGAACCAAGGTAACAGCGGTAGCTTTGCCAGAGAAAATGGAGTTTACCAAGATGGGGCGTTATTAATTCATTACCCTTCTGCACTATCGTCTGGTGACCACTGGGTTGCAGTATTCTTTGCATTTCAGTCCCAGTCCTTCCATACTGATGATCGCACTGGTAACCCCATAGATAAGATTGTAGGAAGTGAACCAGTACAACCAGGAACTCCAGCAGTGAAGGCGCAGGTCAAAATCATTGCTGCTTTAGTAAATCCTCGTGGAGAAGATTCTGGCAAAGAGTCAGTTACTTTAATAAATTCTTCACCAGGGAAGATAGAGTTGAATGGCTGGGCAATTGCTGATAAACTCAAACGCAAGCAACCTCTTGATGGGTTTAGCATTGAGCCTGGTGGAGTTATTACAGTACCTTTAAGTCCAGAAAACATTCAACTTTCTAATGATGGTGGAATCCTCTCTATTCTTGATTCAGAAGGGACAAAAGTTGATGGAGTTTCCTACACTAAAGAAGATGTTAAAGAGCAAGGGTGGACTTTAGTTTTTTCAAACTAGAACATCGATTTTGATGGTGTGAATTTGAGCGCAAGCAAGGTCTTGGCTTGACTTTTTTTCCTCTCCATACTCCCCTTTGGGGAATTGATATTTTTTAAATTCAAAGTATGCCCTTTGAGTAGCTAGGGCATACTTTGAGTTTTTTACTTCCTACCGTGAAACTACGAATTGCCCATAGCATCCCGTAGGGCATATATTTGAATTATTTCGTCATGGTCGAATTGAAGAAGGACAGTTGTTGATGCAACAGTTGATTAAAAATCTTGAAAGCTTATTAAACCTTTTTCTAAAATCTAATTGTCCTTTGTGTCAGCGTCCAACCTCCCAAGAATTCTGTCAAGACTGCACGAGACAGTTACAAAAATGCCATCTTAGGGATCATAATCTTAAGCAAAAATCAGTGCCCGTATTTGCATGGGGAACATATGGCGGTATCCTCAAGTCAGCAATCACTACAATGAAATATGCAAATCAACCCCAAATTGCCCGTCCTTTAGGTCGATGGTTGGGAGAAGCATGGCTATTACATTCGCCTGTGCACAATAAAGTTGTAGTTGTTCCTATCCCACTCCACCCCGATAGGCAAAAAAACCGCGGATATAACCAAGCTGCATTGATAGCACAAAGTTTTTGCGAAACAACTGGATTAAAATTGAAACAGAATGGTTTGGCAAGGGTGCGAGCAACAGAAGCACAACATTCTTTATCAGCCTCCAAGCGAGCAAAAAATTTAGCTGAAGCCTTTGAAATAGGAAAAGATTTTCGTAGCCACCCAAAAGTATCAGTTCTTTTGATCGATGACATTTATACAACGGGTGCGACTGCTATGTCTGCTATGCAAACACTCAATCAAGCTGGAATTAAAGTTGTCGGGTTAGCAGCAACTGCTGTTACCAGCAAAAGCAGCAATCCGATTTGATTTTTTTAACAGGCTTCGCCAAGGTGAACGTCAGCGGCTCGACTGACTTGTGCTGAGCCGGTCGTTGTAGCGGAAGCCGCCTCCGGCGTCGTTCGCGTAGCGTCTCCGTTCGGCCTCAAGCCGTGCCCGTAAGCGCAAAGCGCACACTTCGTGAACGCGCAGCGTGTCCCTTTGGGACTCAGGGCTCAGGACTCAGCGTCTCCG
>NZ_CAWPKW010000167.1:0-7196 GCF_963888615.1 Brasilonema octagenarum UFV-OR1
CGCGTGTTTATGAGCCACGAACTTGAGTTCTGGGCGTACTCAGCCGGAGGTGCAAGATCTGAGTTTGGTTATTGGTTTAACTCTTGATTATGAATTAAGTTTATATCATCAGATTTTTTCTACAATTTCGCACTGCGAACAAGTCTACTTACTACTCACGCGATGCAGCGCTCAATTGTTGCGACAACTGACTTAGAAAGTGCGTCAAAATCATAACCACCTTCCAAGCCGAACAGAATTTTACGAGTTATTCCCAGGCAATAATCTGTGAATAAACCATAATCTTGCGGTTGCAAATTAATACTAGCCAATGGATCATCGGCGTTGGCGTCGTAACCCGCACTCACAATCAATAAATCCGGCTGAAAACTGGATAAAAAGGGTACTACTTTTTTTTCAAAAATAGGTTGGTATATTTTGATGTCGCTGCTAGGAGGAATTGGCAAATTCAACACATTCTTATGAAAACCACGCTCTGTATGATGTCCTGTCCCTGGATAGCAAGGGTACTGATGAAGAGAACAGTAAGCAATTTGTGAGTTTTTTTCTACTATTGCCTGGGTACCATTACCGTGATGCACATCCCAGTCAAGGATGGCAACACGGTTAATTTCTGGTTGTTCGAGGGCATAAAGAGCAGCGATCGCCGCATTGGAAAACAAGCAAAACCCCATCCCCTGATCACTTTCAGCGTGGTGTCCTGGTGGACGCGCCAACACAAAAGCTGGTTCGCCAGTTTCCAATACAACATCAACTCCATCCAACCAGGCACTCACTGCCAACAAAGCAACATCATAACTGCGTCCAGAAACAGGTGTATCTCCATCCAAATAACCACCGCCTGCAACAGCAATTTCTTGAACTTTCTTGATGTAGCGCCGGGTGTGTGCTTGTTCCAACACAGATATGATAGAGCGCTTTTCTGGTAGAGTGGGCAAGCGCCATTCAATATGTTGTGCAAACGCAGCTTGTTTTAAGGCGGTGGCGATCGCACTCAGACGTTCTGGTTTCTCTGGATGGAAAGATCCAGTCTTGTGATCCAGAAACTCGTCGGAATAAATGACTGGCAGCATAGGTCGAGTGAAGTAAGCAGTAAGATACTGATTTCAATTGTATGCTGACTACTCTTTGGGCAACCCGGTAAATTCATCGCTTGGTTCATCCAGCATTTCCGGTGCTATAGCTGGGTTACTCCTACGTTCTTCTGGCGATTGACTCAATATCACATCGTCTATTCTTGGAGGATTTTTAATTTTGTCAAGTACCTCAGGACTTAATTGGGATTCATCACTTTGTGGATTTGTTTTTTTAGCTTGATTAGGAGTTGTTTCATTGCTGGACATAATTATTTCCTCAACGCTTAACGCTTAACAGTGAACAGTAAACAGTAAACGACTGATAACTGATAACTGTTAACTGTTTGAACCTTACACGCCTCAGCTTAAGCTCTGGTGTAGGAGGTACACACTATCTTGAGGGGTAAGTTAAGGATAAGAGAAAGATTTCGGTACTCTCTGGTTTGTCAACGCGGCTTGCGTCCTTGTTGGTTCCGGCGGCGTGGCAACAAAGAAAATTTTCTTTTCCCCTCACAACGCGCTTGTGCTAAGAAAGCGGGAAGCCGCCTCCGGCGTCTACAAGTCGGGAAACCCTCTCCGTTTGCGTAGCGCCCCCTTCGGGGCTAGTTGCCACAACGCGGGGAACCCGCGCAAGGCACAACTCTTGGCAGTACTGGCTCCCCAACGCACTGGCTCCCCTTACACCCCCACACCCCTACACCCCTTTCTTGATCAACTGTTAATTCACCCTAAGGTTGTAAACAGAAATTCGTTGCCTTCGATACAATTTAGAAGTAAGGAGAGCCGAGGAGAACAGACCAGTGCTATTAAAAGGCTTTGAAATTGAGATGTACACTGGGACGCCCAGTGGTGATATAGTCGGACTCTCCGACAAGATTGTTGGATCTTTGGATGGATTTGTCCGAGAGCCGGATAGTCGAAACGTAGAATATATCACTCCACCGTTACAGAATTACGAACAGCTTTTATGTGCCTTGTTGCGTCCTCGGCTTGAACTTAGAAACTTCATCAAGCAATTAGGTGATTACACGCTGATTCCAGGAAGCACTCTGTCCTTAGGAGGAGGCGATCGCTTTTTTCGCTCAGATCCAACAAACCCCTATCATGACTACATTGAGCAAACATACGGTACCAAGGTTGTCACCGCTAGCGTTCACATTAATGTAGGCATTAGCGATCCAGAAGTCTTAATGCGGGCGTGTCGGGTTATAAGGGTAGAAGCACCCTTGTTCCTTGCCTTGAGTGCATCATCTCCGTTTCTGAATGGCAAAGCAACTGGTTATCATTCCACACGCTGGGGTGTTTTTCCGCAAACGCCTTCTCATGTACCTTTATTTGAAAGCCACGCCCATCACATTAAATGGGTGGAAAATCAACTGATCGCTGGAACAATGCAAAATGTTCGTCATCTTTGGGCGTCAGTTCGACCAAATGGCGATCGCCGCCCTTATGATTTGAATCGTTTAGAACTACGAATTTGCGATTTAGTCACAGATCCAATTGCTTTACTGGCGATAGCAGCTTTAGTAGAGGCACGTTTATTACAAGTTATCAATAATCCCTCTATCGATCCATTAACCCAAAGCAGCTTCACCCCAGACGAACTTATTTCCCTAACCTATGCCAACGAAACTGCAGCGGCGACTTCCAGTCTTGAGGCTCAACTTCAGCATTGGCAAGATGGTAGGAGTATTTTAGCCAGAGATTGGATTAGTGAAATATATCAAGATGTTTGGGCGATCGCTAAGCAGCATGGCTTTGCCTGTTTCCTTTCACCATTACAAAAAATCTTGCGTGAAGGTAACGAAGCTCAACAATGGTTACAACTGCACGCACTTGGCTTGAGTGAAAGACACGTTCTCACTCAAGCTATTGACGCAACAAGAGAATGCGAAGTTGAACTAGAAGATAAATTGTGTTCATCTTCGGTTGCTTAGCACACCTCACCCTCCGGGTTCGGGAATCTAAATGTGAATAAATCTTGATCATGATTTGTCCATTCAGTAAATTCCGAACCCTTTTTATGGAAATGTTTATTTGGCGTTAAAACTTGATGTATGTCAGATATTGGTAGTGTAGAATACACCTACACATAACTTAACAAATCGTGATAAATCTCAGTATATCCCCTTACCTCTTATAAAGCACATTTTTTGTCTGTTTTAAATTTCTAATCAATTGACTCACTATCACAATATAAAAAAAAATTATGTATTTTCAGCATTAAGGAAGATGTAAAAAAAAACAGACTGCATTTAAATCAGATTTTCAATATATTAATTCTTGCGCAAATGCCCCAGGTCGTTTTAGTTAACCCGCTTATTCCTCCCAATACAGGTAATATTGCTCGCACCTGTGCTGCCACAGGCACTGAATTACATTTAGTAGGACCTTTGGGCTTTGAGATTAGCGATCGCTACCTCAAAAGAGCTGGTTTAGATTACTGGCCTTATGTCAAACTGCACTATCACGAATCTCTGGAAGCTTTTAAGTCCGCGCATCAAGCACGTGGCGGAAGATTATTAGGTTTTAGCGTCAGAGGTAGTTGCAACTACCTGGATTTCCACTTTCAACCGAATGATTGGTTGCTCTTTGGTTCTGAAACCACTGGCTTACCACTTGATCTCACATCAGCTTGTGATGTTACTCTCTATATTCCTATGAACGAACCAAATGTTCGCAGCTTAAATCTATCTGTGAGTGTAGCAGTGGGTCTTTTTGAAGCTCGTCGTCAATTGGGGTTATAGTCATTCGAGTTCTTTTAAAGACGCCAACATAGGCAAAATCTTAACAGTTTTTCTGTGATCATATACTGATTTTTGAGACATTTTTTATACAGCGATTTAATAATATCTCTGATATCTTAATAGTAAGCAGTACGAAGTGACTAACTGCAAATACAGATAGAACCAAACTATGTTTGAATTATTATTCATGACTCAGTACTCTATATTCAACACTGCTGGAGTAAAAATGACTTGAGACTGAAGAAAAAGTATAAGAAATTTCTATAGTAGTTTGGAGAAAAAGTCGAGGTGAAATGATAGATTTTCTTAAATTGGAATTTTCTCTTGAATAAGGAACGAAAACATCATGAGCCAGTCATATCAAGAGTTTGGGGTAGTTTACCTAATGTTTTTTATTTAGTGAATAGATAATGGCTGCGAGTAAATACGGTTAGTCTCGAGTAATAATAAACGTAAAACCTTGTGTCATAAATACGGATGACCTGAAAAAAGTCTGAAAAAGATTTACAGAAGGGTATAGTGTATGACGAGAGGTAGCAGCAGACAAATTGCTCGATAGCAAAGAATATGCCGAATATGTGGTTGTCAATCTTGCTGTCAAAGTAACCAAAGTGTAAGTTGTCAAAAATAAAACTCATATGATTTATTTAATATGAAAGGTGTCAGGTGTGAACAGAACAAGTCAAGGCAAAAATTTAAGATTTAAAATAACGATGTGAACTTGTCTAAATCAGAGAAGCAGGTTAATCTTGCGTAAGTATCTCTGATGTATGTGGTATTGATCTATTGCTTGTAGTGATTAAAATCATTGACTAGTACTCAGACTAGAGAATTGAGGTTGGTTAAGCGCAAGTGATCATAGGAGGTCGTCTTTGAAACGAGCATTAAAGAAGAAAGCGAGGACTGAGTTGGAAAATACCCCAGCAGATGATGTTCCGGTGGAACCAATAGACGCAGTAAATCCAAAGGTTAACCAATGTCAAGTGCCAACAACAGCTGTAATGATTGGCTTGGCAATATCAATGGGAGCAACCAGCTTTTTGGTGACTCGACAAAGCGACCAAGCTGCAGCGGCAGAAGCGTTAGGTAACCAATATACAGCCTCAACAATTCCTGTTTATAATAATTTGGAGGCGAAATTTGCTTCCACTAATAAACTAGACTCACAAGCCATCTCATCAGTGAGCTTGCCAGAAAGTCCTACAGTAGTTGAACCAACAGCAATTTCACAGCTAACTGAACAAAGAGCAAAATGGCAAGTTGGAACAAGCAAGACCTCAGTGCAAAGCTCAGCATCAGTCGGAATTGTAAATTCACTGACAACAGCACAAGCACAACAAACCACTGCTTGGGAAAAAAACAACTTCCAACAGTCCAGAAAGCTGGGAGCACAAACACTCTCTAATGCTGATGGTATTATTAATTTGCAAACTGTGTCTTCCCAATCTGCTCAACCAGAAACAGTAGAAGCTAGAAACACAGAAGAACTAGAAGTAAATGCTCAACTAAAAGCCCAGCAAGAATTTGCCCGAAACCAATTACAGGAAGAATCAGATCGCCTCAGAAAAAGTTTGACTCAATGGCACTCTGAACAAACTAAAGATTTATCACAACAAGCATCGACTAGGTTAGTACAGCCAATGACAGTGGCAGGGAAAATCTCCCAGACAAGTACTATCACTGGTACATCGCAGTTGAATACGACTAGCGATGTTAGCAGAGCAAGGCTCATGTCAAATTTAAACCAACAATCAGAGGTGCAGGTGTTAGCAGTACCAGCTTCAACAGTAGCTACACCAGTAGCGGTCACACAAACAGCAACTGCAGTATATGAAGTCAAGTCAGGAGATACAATAGGAGATATCGCCAACGATTATGGCATTTCAGTCCTAGAACTCATAAAAGCTAATAATCTTAACAATCCTCATCAGCTGAAAATCAGCCAAAAACTGTCCATCCCAGTGGCGCAAAACCCCACTACTGCTCAGCCATCTGTCGCAACAAAACTGAGTGGTGTTGGAGCCAGTGGTACTAGCAACATTAGCCAAACAAGTGCAAAAGCACTCATTGCCAACAACAGCAGTGTTACTGTTCCAACATCAGTAGTTGGGAATACCCAGTTTCAGTCATACGTTCAATCGACTACTAATTTAGCAGAAAATACTATTACAAATAGCCAGTCTTCTGACTCTATCACATATTATGGTGTTGGTGGTGACGCTCCATTGCCAAGAGTTGTTACAGAAGCTCAATTGGCACAAGTACCAACTTCTACAAAAACAAAACAGGTAAAAAATAATCAACGTCTGCGCAGCTTGCAATTGGAAATCGAAAGATTACGGGAAAAATACCGTTCTCAGGAAGCTGGTAATACAGTTGTGTCAGATCCAAATGAAGCTAATGACGCGCCAGTTACAGTTCCTGGTACCAGTCAAAATGATGGTGCGGTGCCAATTTCTGTTCCCAGACCAAATAACTCAGCAGTGCAAATACCTGTAAGTGAACAGAACAAAGCTGGAATTGCGATACCCGTTCCCAGACCAATGGCTCCGAACTATGGTAGCAGACCAGGTAACCCAGCACTATTACCAAATCAAGCAATAGTAAGACCTTCCACAGGCGTTGATGCTTCTCGAGCCCTTGGCTCTATGCAGGGAAAAACAGTTTATCCACAGTTACCACCTTTAGCAGCTGTGGATAGATACCTGCCAAGAGCAATTGACGAAAATACACCCGGCCCATCCACCTCTACTACAGCTTATATGTGGCCTGCAAAGGGAACTCTAACCTCTGGCTATGGCTGGCGCTGGGGAAGAATGCACAAGGGAATTGATATTGCTAACTCAGTTGGTACGCCGATCTACGCATCAGCTGACGGTGTTGTACAAAAGGCAGGTTGGAACAGTGGTGGCTATGGCAATGTTGTGGATATCGTCCATCTTGATGGCAGCATGACTCGCTATGGTCACAATAGCAAGATTTTGGTTCAGGCTGGTCAACAGGTACACCAAGGCCAAACAATTGCTTTAATGGGCAGCACTGGCTTCAGTACTGGTCCTCATAGCCACTTTGAAATCCATCCAACTGGCAAGGACGCAGTCAACCCAATAGCTTTCCTTCCACGACAACAAGCACGTCTGTAGTCGTTAGCAATCTGTAACTTGATGATTGCTTATGATATAGAGGGAGCTAAGCTCCCTTTTTCGCTGTTTATGATACAAAGTGGCACATAGGTGGGCAGTGGCTCAACGGACAGGTGCGCGACTGTCGGGAGACCCTTTCGGCAGTCGCTCATGGGAAGCCAGTACTGTCCCTTGCGCGTGGCACTTTGTGCCATAGTCCTGGTTTCCCTCTCCTGACCCAGACGCTACTT
>NZ_CAWPKW010000168.1:0-77029 GCF_963888615.1 Brasilonema octagenarum UFV-OR1
CTGCCGGGGGGATACTCCCCCCGGCGAGCTTTGCCCCTTAGGGGCTAGCTATCGCCACGGTTGTCATCCACAATAGCTGCGACTCTATTACAAAACAGCGGCGGCAAAGCACATTCAGTGATGGGGATAGGGTAAAAGCCGCCCCGCCAGAGTCCAGTGTCAATGCCCGGACAGGGAAAAGATTAAAAGGGAAAGGGGAAAGGGAACCTCAGAACTAAACTTAGGGGTGACGCCTTACCCAACCCTAAAGAATTTTCTTCTCCCCGACACTCCCACACTCTTACACCCTTACATCCATACCCCCCTAGTTTTTGTCAGAGAATACGCTTGTACTCTTGTTTGTAAAAGTTTGCTGTCGTCAACAGTGGAAATCGTTTAAGCTAACGGAAAGATTCTTTCATTCTTGGCAAAGAGGCGGTAGTGTGCCTAAACGGATTGGTTTAATTTCTCTTTTGGTTGTTTGTTGTGGTTTGTCCATACCTCAACCTACCAATGCACAAGCATTAGTACCTCATACACTGCAACTTGATGCGGCGAAGTTGGAGCAGCAGGGTTTAGGTTTGGCAAAGGAAGCAGCACAACTCGCGCAGTTTCAACAGTTTGAACTCGCTCTACCAAGAGCTCGCTTAGCATCACAACTGGCTCCTAAGAACGATAAAGTGTGGTTTCTCTTAGGTGGGTTGTATTTGCAAAGTAAAAAATTGGATGATAGTATAAATGCTTTGAAAAAAGCACAATCTCTCAATCCAAAAAATGGCGACGTTCAGTTTGCTTTGGGTTCGGCTTACTTTCAGCAGCAAAAGAACCAAGTGGCTGCGAGTTACTACCAGCAGGGTTTGAACTTAAAGCCCAATGATCCAGAGGGATTGTTTGATTTGGGCAATGCTTACTACATGCAGAATAAACTTCCAGACGCCCTCATCCAATATAAAAAAGCTGTTTCCTTTAACAAAAAATTCTGGCCCGCCATTAACAATGTTGGATTAATTTTGTATGAACAGGGTGACATCCAGGGCGCAATTAAGCAATGGCAAGACGCTGTTGGGATGGAGAAACAAGCCGCAGAACCCTTATTAGCATTGGCAGTAGCTTTATATGCCAAAGGCGATCAAAGACAAGCCCTAGCTATGGGACAAGCTGCAGTCCGCATTGATGAACGCTATGCTGATTTAGATTTTCTTAAACAAAATCTTTGGGGCACACGCTTGCTGTCTGATACGAAAAAATTCTTAGAATTACCTGGCATTCAAGCTGCTCTACAGCAACGTGAAGAACCTTCAAATTCGACCACCAGGCAACGAATGACCCCTCAGTAAAGAAGGAGGGAAGGAGGGAAGGAGGGAAGGAAGAAAGCAGGGAAGAATATTTTCCCACACTTGTTCAGTTCCACACTCTCATACTCCCACACTCCCTCACTCTCCCCATGGCTACTTGCTGAAAATCTCATCTAATAGTACATATATATTATTCTATCAATGAAGCAGTAGCTCAATCGCAATCTATGTGTTGAGCTACTGTTCGAGGTATGTTCTTAAGAAAAGGACACTACTATGGAAATGTGCTAAATGCAGTTTACCGTGGGGAAAATATTCTTTTATGCCCCAAATGGTGTGTTCAGTTGTTCTGTTGAGGTAGCAGTGCCAAGATCTGGTCAACAAACTGTTGGTGGTCCACAATCGGCTTAGATATGTAGCCATCAGCACCACTTTGTTTGAGAAAGTTCTCGCGATCGCCTTCCATAGCGTGTGCTGTTACCAAAATAATAGGTAAAATAGCTGTTTGCGGATCGGATTTTAGCATTTGTGTAATTTTGATACCATCAACAGACTTACCTTGGTAAACACTTCTTGACAGAGAAACATCCATCAAGATAATGTCAACTTCTCCCGATTGGGCAATTTTGATAACTTCTTCTACATTTTCAGTATGTTTCACCTGCAAGCCACCTCGCTTAGTCAAGATTTTGGAAAAAACGCGAGCATTAATCAGATCATCTTCGACAATCAAAACAGTTTTCATGAGAATTTGACTTTTGTTTGTGCATCTTAACTAAAAGCACACAGGCTAGTGAACAGGACAATACCATCTAATTAAAACTTTGTGTGCTTTCTTTGAAATAATCAATATAAATCTTTGTCAACAAGGATAATACTACTGCTTTCTATCCTGTGACTATCAAGATTGTGTAATGAAGAGTATTTCATCCGTGATGCTGTGGTTGCTGCAGTCTTCGTTAACGGCAAATTCTGTGTAGTGGAAATTTAGGAAAAAAACTCATGGCAAAACAGTTAAACCTTCTCTGTGAGGGACAGGTCATTACCACAGCCTTGCATACCGAGATGCAACGGTCTTATCTCGAATATGCCATGAGTGTCATTGTTGGGCGAGCGTTACCAGATGTGCGAGATGGCTTAAAGCCAGTTCACCGACGCATTTTGTATGCCATGCACGAATTAGGGCTGACGCCGGATCGACCCTATCGTAAGTGCGCGCGTGTGGTGGGAGACGTGTTAGGTAAGTATCACCCTCACGGTGACCAAGCAGTTTATGATGCCTTAGTCAGGCTGGTACAGGACTTTTCCAGTCGCTATCCTTTACTAGCAGGACATGGTAATTTCGGGAGTGTGGATAATGACCCGCCTGCGGCGATGCGTTATACAGAAACGCGTCTTTCACCTATCAGCCACGAGGGAATGCTGACGGAAATTGGTGAAGAAACGGTGGATTTTATCGGTAACTTCGATAATTCCCAACAAGAACCAACCGTATTACCAGCACAGTTACCATTTCTCTTGCTCAATGGCAGTTCTGGTATTGCTGTGGGGATGGCGACGAATATTCCACCGCATAACTCAGGGGAAGTGATAGATGGGTTGATAGCATTAATCGATAACCCCGATTTAAGTAATGAAAAATTATTTGAGATCATTCCTGGACCAGATTTTCCCACTGGTGGTGAAATTGTAGGTAACGCTGGAATAAAAGAAGCGTACACTACAAGTCGAGGCAGTATTGTGCTGCGGGGAATTGCCCAAATTGAGGAAGTTGCGCAAAGTAAGGGAAACAAACGGCGGACAGCAATTGTGGTTACAGAATTGCCTTATCAGGTGAATAAGGCTGGTTGGATTGAGAAAGTCGCGGACTTAGTAAATCAAGGTCGGCTTCAAGGAATTGCAGATCTTCGCGATGAAAGCGATCGCCAGGGAATGCGCGTCGTGATTGAACTCAAACGCGATACCAATCCTCAAGAAGTTCTCCAGAATTTGTATCACCAAACCGCCTTGCAAAGCAACTTTGGGGCGATTCTCCTCGCCTTGGTGGATGGACAACCGCGTCAGTTGAGCTTGCGTCAACTGTTGCAGGAGTTTTTAAGTTTTCGGGAGCAAACACTGAACCGTCGCTACTCTCATGAATTGGATAAGGCTCAAACTCGGCTGCATTTGGTTGAAGGTTTACTCAAAGCACTATCTCACGTAGATGAGGTTGTAGAGATTTTACGAAGTGCTGCTGATGGGACTACAGCAAAAATGAGCTTGCAAAACCGACTGGATTTGAGTGAGGTGCAAGCGGATGCAATTTTGGCTATGCCATTGCGACGTTTAACGAATTTAGAACAGCAAAACTTACACAAGGAGTATGAGCAACTCAATGAGCAAATTCAGTTGTTGCGCACGTTGCTGGACGATAGACGAGAATTATTGAAGTCACTCAAAAAAGATTTGCGATCGCTCAAGCGCAAATACAATGATGATCGTCGGACTAGGATAGCACAGGAGCATACCAGCAGGGGAGATCTTGAAAACAAGAGCACCAGAGCACAGGAGGATATAGAAAATACAAAATCCAAACTTGAAAATCCTAAACTGGAAGCACCGTCAGAACAAGTCGTATTAGAGTTTACGCACAGGGGATATGTACGTCGCTCTCAACCTTCACCCCGAAAGGCGAGAACTGACAACGGTACATCCGATAATGATATCGTGCTCAAAAGTGTGTTAACTGACACAACAAAAGACTTGCTGGTACTCACCAGTGGGGGTAAGGTTTACCCAGTGAATGTAGCGGATATCCCTCCCAGCAGTGGACGTTCTGCACGGGGAACACCATTGATTACCTTGCTCTCAAATTCTGCTCAGCAGGACGCTCAAGAAGGTGTGATTAACCGCTTTGTATTACCAGATGATCCAGAAAATAGTGAGATTGTTCTTTTGACTAAGCAAGGAAGAATCAAGCGTTTGTCCTTGACAGAATTGACTAACCTCACTCGTCGTGGAATAACTATCTTGAAACTCAAAGACGACGATGAATTGTTATCCACTTCACTCACCACTGGAAGGGAACATTTGGTTTTAGCAAGTTCGGGTGGGCGAGTCTTGAAGTTTGAGGTTAATGAGAATCAATTCCCGATTATGGGTCGCGCTGCGATGGGTCTGCAAGGTTTACGCGTGCGCCAGCAAGAAGAAATGGTTGGTTGTGTGACTTCAAACACAAAGGAAAACCTGTTACTGGTAACTCAACTGGGATACGCTAAGCGCATTCCTGTAAGTGGTTTGCGGGCGGCGAATCGGGGTGATATCGGAACTCAAACCTTTAAATTCAGCAACAAGACTGACATTTTAGCAGGAATTGTACGAGCGATCGCAGGTGCTGAGGTGGCTGTAGTTACCAATCACCAACGGCTGGTACGCCTTGGAGTGGAAACAGTTCCAATCTTGGGTAAAGATAGCCCTGGTGAAAGTATTCTTCAACTTAGTCGTGAAGAAAAAATCATTTCTGTGATTGAACTACACTCGTAATGCTCAGCCTGCAATTCTAGTGTAGCCAGACTATGCTGATCATTGCTGCATAATTGCTAGACAGTGCCTATTCCAATACCGTTCGGTTAAGAAATTTAGTCGTTGATGCAGCCTGGGGAAGCTGGGGGAGTGAAGAGCTTAGGGGCAAAGAACTAATTGTCCAATAATTCTTTCCTCCCCTGCAACCCAAGCGCTTATCCGAACTATATTGGTGCCCACTCTACAAATACTTTCACTTAACCGTAAGTACTAGCGTAAGTTAAGCTGTGCTCGCTTAGCCTCAGTTACGGAGTCGCGCTATAAAACAAGTAGTCAGAAGTGTAATTGACTCGCTTTTGGGTGCCTACACTCTTGTTTTGACATCCTTGAACGGGGGGTTTGCCACCCACAGTATTCACCCGTTGGATGTATGTTGTCTTACTTAATATGCCATTACCCTGCTGAGATTTGGCTTGAAGCAGTAACCAAGGAATTGCATTGGGGTTGGGTGAATCAAAGATTGCTTTGACCTGACCTACGACTTTACTACCATCCTTTGCCTCCCAAGTAGGACCTGCGTAGTGCTTGATATTGTTCTTACCTTGTGCGTCAAACAGTTTAGCCTCGGGTGCTACAAACGTCCACTCAAATTGGTTGGGGTTACCGGATTTCGCTTTGCATTGATAAATTTGTACTCCTGTAGCCCTCTCCCCAAACTGTAATACTTGATTTGGCGGTACCTTTCAGTTGTTAGGAAGCTGAGGCGGCGCAATTGTCCTCTGTTGTGGCGTTTGAGCCACACTAACCTGTGCAATCAGTAATGGAAGTAGTAGGAAGCATATCTGTTTGCACTTCATTTTTAGTTTCATCATACCTCTTCAAAAAAGGGAAATACCAATTACCTTGAAGAGATTTACTTCACAGAAAGTAAAAAATAAATCGAAAAATTGCAATAAATGTATGGCAAATGTGACACAACTTCTCAAAAATTGTTATATTAGTTTACATAAGGTAACAAACCTTAAATAATTTAGTTTGGAGTGCCAGTTATGACTAACGCAACAAAAACCACTACCCCTGTAATTGATGACCGTAATTCTTGGCGTTGGGGTTTCACACCTCAAGCAGAAGTTTGGAACGGTCGCTTGGCGATGATTGGCTTTTTAGCAGCTGCTCTTATTGAGCTATTCTCTGGTCAAGGTTTCCTACACTTCTGGGGCATTCTGTAACTTTTCAGGTTACAGACCGCCTCGCAATAAATAAATATATACATACATAAACAAAGAACCTGGAAGTATTAATACTTCCAGGTTTTTCGCAAGCAGAATTAGCCTGTCTTCGGGTTAGTCTCAAAACAGCATTAGTTTGACAGGTATTTGTTTTTTCTCAATCATGAGTCATTTGTCTAAAATCAATGACTCATGACATAATGACTAATAACTAACGGATGTACTCTTTTAAAACGCTGTTACGATTTGGGTGACGTAACTTGCGTAGCGCTTTTGCCTCAATTTGACGAATTCGCTCACGAGTCACATTGAAAATTTGTCCAATTTCTTCTAAAGTCTTCATACGACCGTCATCTAAGCCATAACGCAATCTGAGAACATCTCTTTCACGGGGGCTAAGACTGTCGAGGACTTTTTCCAGGTCTTCTCGCAGCAGGTTTTTAGAAACTTGGTCTTCTGGTGTTTCACCATCAGACTCAATAAAATCGCCAAGTCGAGAATCTTCTTCTTTACCAATGGGCGTTTCTAGTGAAATAGGCAATTGTGCGGATTTAGCAATAAACCGCAGTTTCTCAATTGTCATTTCCATTCTCGTAGCAATTTCTTCTTCCGTGGGTTTGCGACCCATTTCTTGAGAAAGCAGCTTGGTTGTTTTCTTTATCCGGGAAATCGTTTCGTAGAGGTGAACCGGAAGGCGGATAGTACGGGATTGATCGGCGATCGCACGGGTTATCGCCTGACGAATCCACCATGTGGCGTATGTAGAAAACTTATATCCTTTCTCGTGGTCAAACTTTTCTGCCGCGCGAATCAAACCAAGACTACCTTCTTGAATCAAGTCTTGGAAAGACAAGCCTCGATTCATATACTTCTTCGCAATTGAAACGACAAGACGCAGGTTTGATTGCACCATCTTATCTTTCGCTCTACGACCAATATGTAGCCGATAACGAAATTGTGGCATGGGTATGTGTACTGCTTCTGCCCACTCGCTGTCGTAAGGCTCACGAGCTAACTGTAGCGAAAGTTTTTCCCGCGCGCGCTCTAATTCCAGTAAATCGGCAATCTTGCGTGCCAATTCAATTTCTTCGTCTGCACGCAACAAGCGAATCCGACCTATTTCTTGCAAGTAAAGCCTGATCGAATCTTCGGTGTAATGCTTTTTCTTGCTTTGAGATCGACGACGCCCCTTAGCGGCTTTTCCAGACTTTAAGTCGTCCTCATCAGACTGAGGCTCTAAAAATTCATCGAGTTCGCCTTCATCGCCCGTCAGCAAGTCCTCTTCGTCGTCAATTAAGAGTTCTTCTAACTCAATCTCAGGCTGATTCATTATTTCCAGATCATCAGGCTGATATATATTTTCGAGTACGTTGTTAGCCTGGTTCATGCCGCGTTCCTCATGCTCCTTGCAGAATCAATTACTTAAGATGTGCTTACTACTCTTAAGGTGAACTATTTCCCAACACAAAAGAGGGCTTTTGGCAACTTTGCCTAAGATAAATTTAGAATTTACTACAGCTTCACGACAGAGTTACTCCTGGAGAGAAAGTCTGGTTGAAGGTAAATTCTTATCTTTAGTCAACGCCATGTGTGTTGCCGAGCAACATCACCTTTTACTAATTAGTCTAAATAAAGACTTTGGACTACTAAAAACAATTACCACTCCATACAAATGAATATGACTGTTGGGAGATTCTTTTGTAAAGACTGTTCCGATTGTAGCCTGTTTCACAGAAATTGAACTGTTTTTGTGTCCTAATCATGAAACTATTGAACAATCTAAATACTGTTCTATCAAAAGTAAGACATTGATAAAGACACCATACTTTTGTATTTTCTCCAAAACTTTTTGGAATTGCAGGGGTACTTTCATTTCAATTTCGTGTCAATACACCTGGTTCATATCTCGATCAATCTATTACTTAGAACATTCTTTACTCAGAAAAAGCATACTTTTTAGCAAATGAAATCAGAAAAGATGCTTACAGCCATTTTTACATTTCCTTTACAAGCTACTGAGTGGAGTTAAGTTAGCCAAGCGACAAGCATGTCATACACAACCTGTCTAAGGTGGCTTTGTGTTTTCTTCCATTAGGCGTACTGTAGGCACCATGAATACAACAAATAGAGTAACTGTGGTGTTTTTGGTGGTCACTTAACTTTGTTCTGCCAATCACTTTAACTCAGGAGTTAAGACTTTGGCAGCATCAGTTAGCTCGAAAAGGAATGTGGACTGAGCCAATCCGCTCTTAATCACACGTTAACGCACTGTTGAAACTTCAACCTTATGAATCTTGACAAACTCTTCTTATTGTATACAAGGATAATTTTAATCAATTAAAAAAGGATTTGACAGTTAAGACTATCGATAATAACCTATTTCATGCCCAATTTCATAAGACGGGTACGAAATATACCATAGCCTGCTATCAAGTACATTAAGAAACATTTATCACCAGACTACCGTACAGATGAGCATGAATTGTTGGATAACTCTAGTTAATGGTACTAATCCCTTTTTGGTTAACTTAGAGGTCTCCAAATGTGGGAAAAAAGTAGACAGCGGCTTAAGAGAAGGCTAATAATTTAAACTATATTCTGGTTGCTCGTTTTAAGAATAGATTGCTCTAACCAGTACTTCAAGTTAACAACATATAGACAGATATGCAGAGTATAGAGTCACGATAGTATGTTATTTTTGATACTCTTCCAAAGAAAATGAAAGATTATTTAAGTGGTTTTTCATAAATAATTTTTATATGTGTTAGGAGTAACCTTAAATATCTTATATCTTAAGTCGGTAGTCGGTACTTTTTGGTCATGATCCGTTCTAACTAACGTGTCCTCTGAACATAGGCAAACCTGTGAGGGCGGGTTTGCCAGTGACAGTTCACTGATTTAATTAGAGCCAAGACTTGCTGGAAATTTTGGAGGTAGAATAACCTTGTCTACTATGTGAACTACGCCGTTACTAGCTGGAATATCTGCTTGAATGACTTTAGCACCGTTTACGATAACTGTACTGGTCGTAGTGTCAACCAATACTATCACAGGAGAACCTTCAACTGTTTTAACTTGTCCAGACGTCAGTTGGCTAGAGGTCACTTGTCCTGGTAGAACGTGATAGCTCACAAGTTTGATCAATTGTTGCTTGTTTTCTGGTTTGAGAAGCTTTTCAATTGTACCCTTTGGTAAAGCAGCAAAAGCAGCATTCGTTGGAGCAAAGACTGTGTAGGGTCCAAGTTCTGCCATTTGTTGAGTTAAACCAGCAGCTTGCACTGCCCGTGTTAGCGTTGTAAAAGAAGCCTGAGTGGATGCTAACTGTGCCAGTTCTGCTAGGTTTTTGCTTGCTGTTGGGGTAGTAGGAGTTTGGGCAATTGGAGGAGCAGATGTAGGAAGATTTGCTGGAGTTGCCGCAGTCTGAGGAGCGGTTGTATGATCTACACTAGGTTGACCACAAGCAGATAAAGCAACCAGACTACCCGCACTCATAAGGCTAAACAATGCTTTTCTAAAAATGCTTTTGCTTGCTTTCATTCTCATATCTCTTCTTATAAGTATTGTTCCATTAAATTTAGAAAATTTAACAAAAGTTAATAAAGTAACTGATAGTTAGTTGCGTTTATATATCTTAGCCTCTCGACCTTGTTTCTCTTGTGCCGACAACTAATATGCCAGTTGCGAGGGCAGCTGTGCCGACTTGTAGACGCTCTGCGCGCGCTGATACAGCGAGCAGTTCGCAGCCCTTGTTTACCTCAGAAAAAAAATAAGGACTGCGAATGACAAAGAGTCCAGCAGGGTGCAGGAGGGGAGCCACTGCACAGGTGAAGCGCACTGCGGTGAGACAGTACCGATGCCCTAAAGGGTATCCCAACTTGTTGGAAAAGCATTTGTGCAGGACTCAGCATGTGGCGTTTTCTCACTCTCACAGTGACGAACGTTTCCGTTGGGCTTTCCTTCGGCTAAAGTGTGGCATTTTTCTCCTACTAGTAGTCCACTACATCAACTTTGAGGGGTAGATGAGGTGAAAAAATTCTTACTCTCCCCCTGCTTCCCCGACTTCCCCAGCTTGCCTTAACCCCGTAATTTTGGGTTGATCGAGCACTAGGCGACTGGCGTCGCCAAAAACCATAAGGAAAAGATAGGTAATCTTGTACCGAGAGACGAGTAGTCAGCAAATTCACAGACAATTAGATATCCAAATCGGTCAAATTGAGTTTAGAACCGTAAGTTTCAATGAATTCGCGACGGGGTGCAACGCGATCGCCCATCAAAATCGTGAAAATGCGATCAGCCTCGGCGGCGTCCTCAATTTCCACTTGCTTAAAAGTACGAGTTTCTGGGTTCATTGTAGTTGTCCAGAGTTGTTCTGGCATCATTTCACCCAAACCTTTGAAGCGTTGGATGGTGTAATTGGCGTTATCGGGAAACTCAGCCAGACGCTGTTGCAGCTCACGCTCACTATAGCAATAGTAATGATTACGTCCCCGTTCTACTTTGAACAGTGGCGGACAAGCAATGAAAATATGACCCTGCTCAATCAGCGCCCTCTGATACCGATAGAAGAAAGTTAACAACAAAGTCCGGATGTGCGCTCCATCTACGTCAGCGTCAGTCATGATAACTATACGGTGATAGCGCAGTTGGGATGCGTAGAATTCTTCGCCCTTAACTCCTAAACCGAGTGCTGTAATTAACGCCTGAATTTCAGTATTTTTATAGATTTTGGCGTCGTCAGTTTTCTCAATATTCAGGATTTTACCGCGTAGGGGGAGAATTGCTTGGAATCGGCGATCGCGTCCTTGTTTTGCACTTCCGCCTGCAGAGTCCCCTTCCACGATATAGATTTCCGACTCCTTAGGATCCCTAGTACTGCAATCTGCTAATTTACCTGGTAATGGTGAAGATTCCAGAACTGATTTGCGACGCACTAATTCCCGCGCATGTCGAGCGGCTTCTGCGGCTTTGAAAGCTTGGATAGCTTTATCTAAAATAGAATCAGCGACACTAGGATGAAATTCCAGGTACTCGGTAAGAACTTCTCCGACAAACGAATCTACAATTCCCCGAACTTCTGTATTACCTAATTTAGTTTTGGTTTGTCCTTCAAATTCCGGTTCTGGGACTTTCACAGAAATCACACCCGTCAAACCTTCACGGACGTGTTCTCCACTGAGGTTGGGTTCATTTTCTTTGATTTTGTTACGCTTGCGGGCAACATTATTCAAGGTACGAGTTAAAACTGCCTTTAAACCTTCTAAATGTGTACCACCGTCCACCGTGCGAATATTATTGGCAAAGCCTAGTACATTGTCTGTATAAGCATCAGTACACCACTGCAAAGCAACTTCTACTTGAACATTGTTGCGTTCTCCCTGCACAAAAATAACTTCTTCATGCAGTGGTTGCTTATCACTGTTCATATAGGTAATATATTCCCGAATACCACCTTTGTATTCGTAGGTTTCTACCTTAGGTGTATCACTTTTAAGCAGTTCGAGACGGTTATCAGTAAAAGTAATTTTGACTCCAGCATTGAGGTATGCTAATTCCCGCAAGCGGCTTGCTATAGTCGTGTAATCAAATTCAGTGACGGTTGTGAAGATTTGGGAGTCGGGTTTGAAGGTGACAGAAGTTCCAGTACGGTTTTCCTTGTAGGACTTCGCTATCAGTTCTGTAACAGGAACACCCCGTTCGTAGCGCTGAGTATGAACCATTTTGTCTCGCCAAACGGTAATTTCCACCGACTCGGACAGGGCGTTCACCACGGAAACACCAACTCCGTGTAATCCTCCAGAAACTTTGTAGCCACCGCTGCCAAATTTTCCCCCGGCGTGTAGTACTGTTAACACAGTTTCCAATGCTGATTTCCCCGTTTGGGGGTGAATATCTGTAGGGATACCCCGACCATCATCTACAACGGTTACAGAACCATCAGAGTTGAGATCCACCTCCACATGAGTGCAGTAACCCGCCAAAGCTTCATCTACTGAGTTGTCCACCACCTCGTAAACTAAATGATGGAGTCCTCGCGGGCCTGTGGAACCTATGTACATTCCCGGTCTTTTGCGGACGGGTTCCAGACCTTCCAGAACTTGAATCTGAGCGGCACTGTAACTGCTCGTCATGTAAACTCTCCTGTTAATTGGGGGTAAAATCGCCTAATGGTTGAAAATATCAAAAGACTCAAAAATTCTAGCACAAAAGCCTTGCTGGCGACTTTAGGGCAATTTGAAGAGAAGTTTATGAGGGGACTGTACCTAATTAGTTATCAGTTATCAGTTGTCAGTGTTTACTCTTCATTGACTAATGACTAAATTAATTGTGATTTGTGGCGCGACGGCGACGGGTAAGTCGGGATTAGCATTGGATTTGGCGATGCGGCTTGACTCAGTCATTCTGAGTGCAGATTCTCGTCAGGTTTATCGGGAATTTAATATTGGTACGGCGAAACCTACAGAAGCTGAACAAAACTTAGTACCGCACTATCTTATAGATATCTGCAACCCGACAAACACTATGACAGTTGCAGACTATCAACAACAAGCACAGGCGTTAATTGCTTCTGGTTCTCATCCCCTCCTGCTGGTTGGTGGGACTGGTTTATACATACGCTCCATCACACAGGGTTTGAGAATTCCCAGGGTTGCACCGCACAAGGAATTGCGATCGCAACTGGAATCTTTGGGTCAAAGGCTATTGTACGATATGTTGCAACAAGTTGACTCGATTGCAGCACAAAAAATTCATCCAAACGACTCAGTCCGGACTTTAAGGGCATTGGAGGTATTCTACGTCACTGGTCGCCCAATTTCCGATCAGCAAGGAGAAAATCCCCCAAATTATGCGATTTTGCAAATTGGTTTGGACTGTGACTCTGCTCACCTTACCCAACGCATCGCACAGCGTACACAGAAGATGATTGCAGATGGTTTAGTCGCGGAGGTGAAATACCTTTGCCAGAAATATGGAACTGACTTACCTTTGCTGAATACTTTAGGATATCAGGAAATCAAACAACATTTGGCAGGAGATATTTCTTTGGAGGAAGCGAAACAATTAACTGTTTTGCACACAAGGCAATTTGCCAAGCGCCAACGGACTTGGTTTAGAGCATATCCTCAAATTGAGTGGTTTGATGTAGAGAGTCCTGATTTATTGGATAAAGTTTGGCAGCGGTTGCAAGAGTTCATCGCCAACTGTAATTGAGAGTAACCGACGAACTCATAAATAGAAACTTATACCTGAGCACTTTCCTTTTGATAATGAAATTAGAACAATGAACAATACAATTGTCATCTTATTCTTTCTTTCTCTCTTGCTCAATCTTTTCTTTTTGTTGCTAGTGACTGTATTTCTGGCCAGAAGAGGAGGAGTTTCATATTTGTCGCAAAAAATACTTCCCAGCAAGTCTGCTCAAAATAATTACTCAGTTTATTATCTACATAAAAAAAGCCAGTTTGAAATCCTGCCCAAATCAGACTCCGGAATCATTTTCTTGGGAGATAGTTTAACTGATGAAGGCGAATGGGGAGAATTGCTGGAAAATCCGAATCTAAAAAATCGTGGTATTAGCGCTGACACGACAGATTCTGTTTTAAATCGTCTAAACGCTGTTGTGGCATCTAAACCAAAAAAACTTTTCTTAATGATAGGCATCAATGACTTTATCAATGCTCACAAATCTGTCGAACAGACATTAACTGGGTACAAGCAGATTTTGACAGAATTGCGAAATCAAACGCCAAACACAAAAGTCTTTCTTCAAAGTGTTTTACCAGTCAACAATCAAGTGACTCGCTATTGGCAAGACAATAAGAACGTCTGGCAACTGAATTTGCAATTGAGAGAAGTGGCAAAAGAGTTTTCTTATGAGTACATAGATGTTTTCTCTCATTTATCCGATTCGCAGAATCAATTAGATACTCGATACACACAAGATGGGCTGCATTTAAATGGTCAAGGATATTTGATGTGGAAGCAAGCTATTGAAAAATATGTGAAAGAATAATTGGTCGTTCGTAATTTTTTTTTGAGGCGTTTCATGAAACCTCTCTAAAGACTATCAGGATCAATACCCATAGCCCGTAATTTTTCTGCAAGTAATTGAGCACGTTGTTCTGCTTGTGAAGCACGCTTATCCCCAGTTTGTACAACGATACCATCTTTGTAACACCAACGTAACCAAACATCTTGCCTACCTTCAAATTCTCCTTGCCAGAGAGTAAAATCTAAGCCAACTTGCTCTAGGGTGTCAGATCAGAATAGACAATATTGTTCTTGACTCCCGTTTTAGGTGCAATTCTTGTAACAATATGTTTATAGGGAGTCGGCAAAGTAGTTCTCTCCCTTGGAAAAACCACCTATGCTTACCCAAGATAAACAACAACGCAACTGGAAACCCATCGTCAAGCAATTTGAGGCTGTCGTTGGTAAAAATGGCGTAGTACAACGCCGCGAGGAACTCATCACATACGAGTGCGATGGACTGACTAGCTATCGCGAACGTCCAGCTGTGGTGGTGTTACCGAGGACGACAGAACAAGTTGCAGAGGTTGTGAAAATATGCGATCGCCACTCCATCCCCTTCATTGCACGCGGTTCTGGTACGGGTTTATCTGGTGGGGCGTTGCCAGTCGAGAATTGCGTCTTGATTGTCACTTCTTTAATGCGACAAATACTTAAAGTTGATTTAGAAAATCAGCAAGTTATTGTTCAGCCAGGAGTGATTAACAGTTGGGTAACACAAACTGTGAGTGGTGCTGGTTTTTACTACGCTCCTGACCCTTCCAGCCAAATCATTTGCTCAATTGGTGGTAATGTCGCAGAAAACTCTGGTGGCGTACATTGTTTAAAATACGGTGTCACAACCAACCACGTTTTGGGATTGAAACTTGTCCTTCCTGATGGTTCGATTGTTGATGTGGGGGGACAAATTCCTGAAATGCCTGGTTATGACTTAACAGGTTTGTTTGTTGGTTCTGAAGGAACGCTAGGAATTGCTACAGAAATTACGCTGCGAATTCTCAAAACTGCTGAATCAATTTGCGTACTTTTGGCAGACTTTACGAGTATTGAAGCAGCAGGTGTTAGTGTTTCTGATATCATCAGCGCGGGGATTATTCCTGGTGGTATGGAAATTATGGATAATCTCAGCATTAATGCTGTTGAAGATGTGGTGGCAACAAATTGTTATCCCCGCGATTCTGGTGGTATCTTATTAGTAGAAATTGACGGTTTGGCAGTAGAAGTTGCGGCAAATAAACAGCGGATTGCAGAAATTTGCCAAAAGAATGGTGCACGGAATATTACAATAGCTAGTGACCCAGAACAGCGCTTAAGATTGTGGAAAGGAAGAAAAGCAGCTTTTGCAGCAGCAGGTCATGTTAGCCCAGATTATTATGTACAAGATGGCGTAATTCCTCGCACTCAGTTACCTTATGTACTAGAACAAATTGAAGCATTAAGTCAAAAATCTGGGTATCGCATTGCTAACGTATTTCATGCTGGAGATGGCAATCTTCACCCATTGATTCTGTACGATAATTCCATTCCTGGCGAATTAGAAAAGGTGGAAGAAGTCGGCGGGGAAATTCTCAAGCTATGCGTGAAAGTTGGTGGTAGTATTTCTGGTGAACATGGTATTGGTGCAGACAAAAAATGTTATATGCCAGAAATGTTCACTGCTACTGATTTAGAAACTATGCAATGGGTACGGCAAGTTTTTAATCCCAAAGGTTTGGCAAATCCAGGTAAGATTTTCCCGACACCGCGCACTTGTGGTGAGGCTGCAAACGCTACGGGTGAGATTGCTAAAAAGTTTGAGGGTGTGGAAAAATTTTAGCTTACTGCCGAACTGCCAGAAGATTACCTATTACATGAGAGTGACAAGAATAGCATTTTGAGGCTCCCACGGCTATGAAAACATCGCGCTGTCGCCGTCTGCGGCGCGGCTACGCCTAACGTTTTCACTTAAAGCCGTGGGATTCTCCCTTCATCCAGTAGACAATTTTGAATTTTACAGCAATCCTAGATAAGTCGTGAACAAAAAAACGTAGACGCGAAGCGGCTTCCCGCAGGGTAGCGCAAAGGGCGCATAGACGCAAAGCGGCTTCGGTGCAGGGTAGGGCGCAAAGAAAAGAAAGAGAAGACGAGGAGGGTGTTCACATCCTATTTAGGAAGGGTGTAGATTTTGGATTGATCCGATGGATTCATCCAGGGCTTGGGAATTTTGGATTTTGGATTACTGACACTCCTGATGTTGTTGCTTTAAGACTGTAACAGCAAATAACTCAAGACATCCTAAACCATTTTTCTTACAAGCTCTAACTGATGATAAAAGTTACTATTACTCAAATTTGTACATATAGCTTGATAGGGTTAACATCTTTTTTTGCTGTGTTAAGTACAAATACGCAGGTTTTGACCCAGACAGTAAAAAGCTCCAATATTCCACAAAAATCTCTTCCCTCTGATTTAATTTGGCCCACTCAGGGAATAATTTCTCAGGGTTTTCGCAAATATCAACATGAAGGAATTGATATCGCAGGAGCAACTGGTACTCCTATTGTTGCTGCTGCATCCGGTACAGTGGTCAAAGCAGGTTGGAACGAATGGGGATTAGGGAATGTCGTAGTTCTTGAGCATCCCGATGGGACTGTTACAGTTTACGGTCATAATAGCCGCTTTTTGGTGAAACAGGGTCAACAGGTCAGCCAAGGACAAGTTATTGCAGAAATGGGAACGACAGGTAATAGTACGGCACCTCACCTACACTTTGAGGTGCGTAAAAATCATCGTTTTGCTGTTGACCCCTTGACGACATTACCATCTTTGATTGCAGGAAAAATTCCACAACAGCAGACTGCAACTCAAGCAAAAGCAAATCACGAAATCAACCAAGTCTCTGGTACACAGACACCACAGGAAGTTTCATCTTGGCAACCAATTCCAGTGCCTGTTGGATCTCAGATGGCTGATACTAAATGCAATGGCACTACAGTAATCGAAGGCGAAACAGCAAATCTTTCTGTGAAAGTCTGTCAGGAAAATGGTCAGTTGTTTTATATTGGGCAATTAAAGCGAGACTCAACCCACCCTGTACGCCTTCCTGCTAGGAGTGTTGGCAGTTCTCAGTATCGAGCAGACAATGGTAGTTTTTCCTATATTGTTAGTTCTGACAAAGTAGAAGTTTGGCAAAATGGTCAGCAAGTACGTTCTGATACTTTTTCCTTTTCAAAGCAGTTTGGGCAATAAGGTAAGATTTTCTATTCTTGTAAATACTACAGATACATTTGCTCTTTTGGGGCAATGCTGCTTTGGAGTCGGCTCGCCAGAGGCTATGATGCACAGCCACCACCATAATCTTTGATTTGGTGGTCTTGAATTAGTGACGGTACACACGCTCCCACTAATTAATTTTGAATTTTGAATTTTGAATTTTGAATTTGAGCGGAGCGAGTGACGCTTTACTCACGGCATTGTTCCAGACTTTTGTGACAAAAATTATATTTTCTTAATTATGCTACCAGTGAAAATCCTTTACGATAAAGCGTAGTCTAAGTTACATTAGACAGACTCACCAAAAAACGAAGTAAAACTCTGCATTTGTGAATTTTCCAGTATTAAGGAGCTGACTGTGGAATATCTTGCTTATTCTTTGATGGATAGTGCCTACGCAGAGGCGACTAAAGATACAGAATTCAGTCTTCCAGAATTGAAACTGCCAGAATTGAAACTGAGATTCAACTGGAACAGAAATTTCAAATCTGTGTGGTTAAGTTTCGCGCTCATGGGTACGTTGTTAGCGATTTTAGCTCAAGCTCAAACAGCTTCAGCCACATACAACGGTCCAGGAAACAAATATTATGTTCAGACAAAAGGCAGTGATCTCTTAGTTCGTAAAGGTCCTAGCTCATCCACTGCCGTTGTTGCATCTTACCGTAATGGCTCACGACTTCCACGAGTCGTAGCATATAAAAATGGATTTGCAAAGCTATCCAATGGTTATTACGTTGGTGCTAATTGGATTAGCAACAAACCTGGCAAAGGCAACACCGGTGGTCCTGGTGTTGGTGGTCCTTACACTTTGAGTTTAGGTTCTCAAGGTTCTGCTGTAGCAAGACTACAAGAAACTTTAGGACTCACACCTACCGCATATTATGGTCAAATCACAGCAGATGCGGTCAAAAACTATCAGCGAAGAAATGGTTTACTTGTAGATGGAGTCGCTGGACCACAAACCTTATCTGGTTTGGGAGTGTATTAATTACAGTATTTTTTGTAAGGCAGGCATTACTCACTAATATCTCACAATGTCCATTAGATGGCTTTTCTGAGCGATGCCCATCTTACCATTTGTGGTCTATTTATATGAAACCGCTGTAAAAAAGGATTTTTAGGCTCACAGACTTTGTATGCAACAAAGCTGTTAGCAACACATATTTTTCTTGGTCAATATTTCCCTGTCTGTTTGAGTCAAGCGGACAGGGATTTTGTTTTTGAAAAATTCACTTTAATTTCCAATTTCGTTCTAGACTCTGTCACAATTTATATAGACCAGTAAAGTTCTACCTAGACAAAATCTACGGAAGAGCACAACAAAACTTCTACACTCACCAAACGACTTTCAGCACAAAGGAGAAGATTGTGGAATATCTTGCTTATTCTCTGATGGATAGTTCATATGCAGCGGTAACTGCAGATAGTGAATACCATCTTCCTGAATTTAAACTCACTATTCCAGGGCAAAAATATTTGAAATCTACATGGTTAAGTTTCGCACTAATCACTACCTTATTGGCAATTTTCGCCCAATCCCAACCAGCAACAGCCGCCTACTACGGTCCTGGTAGATACTCTGTGAGAACTAACGGTAGCTGTCTTAATATACGTACAGGTCCTAGTACCTCCTATCGCGCTGCCAAATGTGACTCCAATGGTTCACCATTGCCAAGAGTTGTAGCATATAAGCGTGGATTTGCTCGGTTGTCTACAGGTAATTACGTTTCTGCTAAGTGGATTGACACCCGCGCTAAGAAAGAATATACTCTTCGCCGTGTTCCAACACAAGACACTTATAATAATGGGATTGGCGGTAGCATCACTCTTAGAAAAGGTTCCCAAGGTGATGCGGTGGCAGAACTTCAAAGAAGTTTGGGCAATGTTTCAGTCACTGGATACTATGGTTCGTTAACTCAAAGAGCAGTTAGGAACTTTCAGGCAAGAAACGGCTTACGTCCAGATGGAGTCGCGGGACCTGAAACTCTTAGTTATCTTGGGTTCGGGAACATTAGCCGCAGACCATCTTTAGATTATCCTCTGTATCCTAACGATGGTTTTGGTGCTAGAGGCTACTCTCCGTATTATAACGACAGCTATAGCCGTAACATAACTTTAAGAAGAGGCTCCAGAGGTGAAGCTGTGGCAGAACTTCAAAGAGCTTTGGCTAATGTTCCAGTCACTGGATATTACGATTCTTCAACACAAAGAGCAGTCAGAAACTTCCAGGCAAGTCTTGGTCTTCGTCCAGATGGAGTAGCCAGATCAGAAACTCTAAGTTATCTGGGAGTGGGTAATGTTAGCATAAGACGATATTATCCTGGAAATTCTGGAAATTATAGCTATTCTGGGTATTCTGGGTATTCTGGTATTAGTGTTGGTGGTCCTTAATTGCCAAAATGCTCTTGAAGTGAGGCTGATGTTTCTGGGGAAAGCTGCAAGTAATTTTGCACAATTTGTAAAATTCGCTTTGCTGCATGACCATCGCCAAAGGGATTAATCGCGTTTGCCATTGCTTCATAAGCAGTAGAATCAGAAAGCAATTGGGCTGCAGTCGCAAAAATGTTCTCGCTTTGAGTTCCCACTAGTTTAGCTGTACCCGCAGTGACTGCTTCAGGTCTTTCTGTTGTTTCTCTCAAAACCAAAACTGGTTTTCCAACACTGGGTGCTTCTTCCTGTAAACCGCCAGAGTCGGTAAGTAAAAGGTGCGATCGCATAATCGCTCCCACTAATTCAGCATAATCTAAAGGTTCTGTTAAAAAGACACGCGGATGGTTTCCCAATAGTGTTTGCAACGGTTCTCGCACTATCGGATTACGGTGCAATGGCAGTAGCAAAGCTGTATCACCGAACTTATCCAGTAACTGTAAAAATCCTTGAGCTATATCATGCAGTGGTTCTCCCCAATTTTCACGGCGGTGAACTGTTGCCAGCAGGACACGATATTTTTCCCATTCCAATCCAGGTATATCACAAACAGGAACAGTTGCAGCTACAGTTAACAGCGCATCAATCACTGTGTTACCCGTCAGGTGAATTTCGCCCAAAACACCAGAACGTTCTAGATTTTCCACGGCTATTGGCGTTGGCGCAAAGTGCAATTGAGTTAGTTGAGAAATCAGCCGCCGATTAGCTTCTTCCGGATAAGGATTAAATAAGTCATCCGTCCTTAACCCAGCTTCTACATGTCCTACAGGGATTTTTTGATAGAATGCAGCCAAAGTTGCGGCAAATGCCGTAGTCGTATCTCCCTGCACTAGGACTAAATCTGGCTTACTTTCTTGGAATAATCCTTCCAAACCTTGTAAACTGCGGCAGGTGATATCACTCAGAGATTGCTTTGGTTGCATAATCTCCAAATCATGAGTCGCTTTGAGGTTGAACAGCCGCATCACTTGCTCAACCATCTCGCGATGCTGTCCTGTCAAAATAACAGATGTGTTCAGACTTGAGGAATTTTGGAAAACCTGAATGACTGGAGCTAGTTTGATTGCTTCCGGACGAGTACCCAATATAATGTAAATTTGCTTTTTTGTCATTAGTCAATTGTCATTAGTCAATTGTCACTAGTCAATAGTCATGAGTCAATAGCTATCATCCGGAAATGACAAAGGACAAAAAAGGCATGAAAAAACCCGGCTGAACCGGGCGGATGTACTGTTTGTCGAATTGAGCAGTGATAGTTAGTGTTTAATTTCACAAGTTAATGGGCAAGAAGCATAAACGGCGATCGTTTGCATATTCTCTGTTTCTCCATGCAGCCAGCTCAACCATTTGATTTCGCTTGGATGAACTCCTTTAAGAGTCAGGGCTGCAGCAGCCATTACAACTGCCATCACATTAAACATAATTAAACCACCTGCAACAAGCAAAACCGCACGAACAGGCATCACTGATTGTAAAACAACTGACAACAGACATCCGACCGTAGCCATCAAGACAACCAAAGGAAAACCGACAACCAGCAAGCATACTGCCAATGTAAAAGTCCATATTAAGAAACTTTTCATCATTAACAAAGAGTGTGTCTTACTTAAATTAGATGTTTGAGACAAAGCCATGACTTTTTCCCTTAAATACAAAATCAACAAAACAAAGATTCAGGTTGAGAAATCTCTAACTCATCAATGAGCGGGATCAACTATTAAAGATTCAGTATATAAAAACCTATTCATAAGATGAGCGTTTTTTTAATAAACTTTACACTTAATTTTTTGCAATTATGTGAAGAAATTTAATCCTTAGTTTGAGACAAAGCCTGTTGTTGACATCTATCTTTAGGCATATCAACTAAAAAGTAATGATTTTAAAGGTTTTTTGAAATTCAATTACTTTTAGCGTGCTTAACATTTCTTATCAAAGCAAGGAAAGTTCCTCATAATTCGTAAATGGTCTTGAATAAATTAGTAAATTGGTGATCCCCTGCCAGGTGGTTTGTCGTGTATGCAAATGACAAGAGTTTTGAATTTGTTTACAAAAGTCAAAATTTCCTTCTAGAAATGTCAGCAACTCCCAGTGAAATAGCAAAAATTGTTCCTTAAAGAATACAAGTATTGAGAATTATGAATTATAAATATTAAGACTATTTAATATCCCTAAAGGGATATATTGTTAATTCTGAATTGATCATTATGGTCGCATAACGTGCCGGTAAGCCATATTTGAAATTCCCCCGTATGCACGAAACACACGCAATCATGCGTATGCCTATGGCTTGTGGGCACGCCCTCAGGCGCAATTCGTAATTCCTGCGTAGGAGGCACGGCACGCTTTGCAGAGTGTAGAGCACACAGACCGCAGTCATACAAAGCAGCGTGTCCCGCAGAAACTTAAGTTTAGCGTCTCTTAAGGAGAAGGGAGTGACACGCCCTTGACATCCGACAAACCACTTTTACCTCCACTGTTTAAAGGCATTGCGCTGTTTACACCTGGAGGAGATTTAATTTACTGTATCGACCCTAGTAAGCAAGGTCGATGGCATTTACATTTGTGCGTTAGTTTGCAGGAAATTCTGGATTTACCAGAACCACCTCATTTTCTAGTACCTTGCTACACGGCGACTATAGACCATTGGTTAAATCCACGCACTCAACAGATACAAACTTTCGCTGAGGCTTATCCGGCAGTTATGCGACATCAAGCCGTTCTTAACGCTATTTTTGGGACAGGGGAGTTAGCATGGCAATCTGCACCTTGGCAGGAGGGCTTGTGCGATCACTTAGTATTGACAACATATCGCTCTACATTTCCTCAGCTTTGGGAAGACCACGACTTAGTTGTGCGGCTTGACCTTTGGGATGCAAATCCTTCATACTATGAACCAACAACGTCCGCGCAACAACCCGAACCAAAAACAAAAGGTTATGTTCTGCGCCTGTTTGTTGCCGGACACAGTAGCGCAACACAACGCATTTTAGAGAATTTACATGAACTACTAGAAAAAAATCTTGGCAACCCTTACACACTAAAAGTAATTGACGTTTTAACGAATCCAGAACAAGCAGAATCCAATCAAGTTTCTGCGACTCCTACCCTCGTCAAAGTTTGGCCTCATCCTGTTCGACGCATTGTTGGAGATTTGGATAATGTGGAGAAAATTTTACAGATGCTGGCTGGTCAGGAAAATTCATAAATCAAGTAAAAAGAAATTATTTCTTTTTACTTGATTCTTTTTACTTGTAAGAACGGCTCACTTCTTCTAACTGCCTGATCTCATCGTCGCTCAATCTCCAACCCAAAGCACCTGCATTCTGTCGTACCTGTTCCGCTGTTTTCGCCCCAGCAATAGGAATAACGTTTCCTTGAGCGATTAACCACCTCAAGGCAACTTGGGCAGGAGTACGCCCGTGTTTTTCTCCAATCTGGCGTAGCAAAGATATCACAGGCTCTATTTTCTGCAAGCCTTCTTTACTAAAACGGGAGTCTATCCTTCTGCCATCTTTGAGATTATTAGCACTATCAGCAGTGTACTTACCAGTCAGTAAGCCTTGAGCCAGAGGACTATATGCCAAGATTGTCACACCTAATTCACTGGCAGTTTTGAAAATACCATTGGTTTCAATTTGGCGAGTCAGTAAAGAGTAACGAACTTGATTCACTGCCAAAGGTACACCACGGGCTGCTAGTATTTGGTGTGCTTCCCGCATTTGATCTGCTGAGTAATTACTGACACCGATCGCCTCAATTCTCCCCCGCTTCACCTCATCAGCCAAAGCATTCATCAAGGTTTCTTGACTCATAAAAAACGCAAAAGGCCAATGCACCTGATAGAGAGGAACTCGCCCTAATTGTAGACGTTTGAGACTATCTGTCAGAGCATCAGCAACAGACTGACCGAAAATTCGCCAAGGAAAAGGACCATACTTGGTTGCAATTTGTACCTGTTGGTCGGTTTTCTTTAAGAATTGTCCCAAAAATTCCTCTGAAACTCCCAATCCATAAACTTCAGCGGTATCAAAGAAGGTGACACCAACTTCTAAAGCTGCACTAAAAGCTGCTTGCAATTGATCTGCACCGTAGTTATTGCCATAATTCCAAAAGAGCTTATCACCCCATGCCCAAGTCCCAATGCAAAGGGGTGTAACGGCTGGACCATTTTGTCCGAGTGTGATGGTTTCCACGTTTTCAAAATTACATTTCTTTACATTTCTTTACTTTTCAGTGTATTGCAAAATTTATCTCAAAATATCTCTCAGAATGTAGACACGGCTAAAACCTGATTAAAGCAACTACGCTTAATCGTCGTGTCCAGCTTCAGGATTAGACCTACGTTATCGGCAAGTGTTTAAGTTCTTACCTTGGAGTGCTCGCCAGCTCCAAGCTCTAAAACTTTTGAGTTAAAACTTGCAAAGGGTTTATTAAAGCTAGTGCTGAAAGGATAGTGAGGCACTCCTCGGCGCTTAGTTAAGCGACAGTCACGGAAGTGCCGAACCCGCAAGGGTACCGACCGATAACTTAAGCGAGGCAAACATTACGTGCAAACAGTAGAGACAAAACCATGTCTAATCAAAATTACGTTTTTGTACTTGATACTAACGGAAAACCACTCAACCCTTGCCGCCCTATCACAGCAAGGAAACTGCTGAACGCCAACAAAGCAGCGGTTTTCCGACGCTATCCTTTTACGATTATCCTCAAAAAGGAAGTAGTTGATACGCCAGAGCCTATCACACTCAAATTAGATCCCGGTTCAAAAGCAACTGGTATCGCGCTGCTGCAACGGGAAAAAGTCGTGTTTGGCGCATCGCTTGCCCACAGAGGACAAGCAATAAAAGCATCTTTGGATTCACGACGAGCCATCCGTCGCAGCCGTAGAGCCAGACATACACGTTATCGACAACCCCGATTCTTAAATCGTACTCGTGCAAAAGGATGGTTAGCACCCAGCTTGCAGCATCGAGTAGAAACAACTCTGACTTGGATTGACAGATTCATTCGATTTGCGCCCATTGGTTCAATTGTTCAAGAATTAGTCAGATTTGACCTCCAACGGCTTGAGAATCCTGAAATTTCCGGAATTGAATATCAGCAAGGAGAGTTGCAAGGCTATGAAGTCAGAGAATACCTCTTGAACAAATGGGATAGAAAATGCGCTTACTGTGGCGCGGAAAATGTGCCTTTGCAGGTTGAACATATTCATCCCAAAGCCAAGGGCGGCAGCAATCGAATTTCTAACCTTTGCCTTGCTTGTGATAAATGCAACGCTAAAAAAGGAACTCAGGATATTAAGCAGTTTTTAGCTAAAAAGCCTGAAGTGTTGAAACGAGTTCTGGCACAAGCTAAACGTCCTTTAAAAGATGCTGCGGCTGTCAACTCAACCCGATGGGCATTGTTCAATCGGTTAAAAGCTATAGGTTTGCCTGTTAGCACGGCTTCAGGTGGATTAACTAAGTTTAACCGTACCCGACTACAGCTACCCAAAGCCCATTGGTTGGATGCAGCGTGTGTGGGTAAAGTTGAATCACTTTTGCTTTTAACTCAGCAGCCATTATTGATAAAGGCGTTGGGGTGGGGATGCCGACAGATGGTGCAAACCGATAAATACGGATTTCCCCGAAAAGGATATCGAGCCAAGCAAAAAGTAAAAAACTGGAACACTGGCGATATTGTTTCGGTTGTTGCTGGGAAGTTTGCAGGTATTACAGGGAAACGACTAAAAACCGTGCGTTTTAAAGGAAACTTTGATATTCGTTTAAGCAAAGAATTGGTAATTAGTGTTTCTCGAAACGACATCAAAGCAGTACATCGTAAAGATGGTTATGACTACAAGTTTGCGCAAGTTTAGATAATAAAAATGAAGTAGCTATGGCAAGCGGCGATTTGATTGATTCTCAAAAAAATTCCTTGGCCATGCCAAAGGTTAATGTATTGACGATGTTTCGGCTTGGCTTATTTCAAATGGGGCTAGGCATCATGTCGATTCTCACCCTAGGAGTGCTGAATCGCATCATGATTAAGGAATTAGCAATTCCAGCTACACTGGTAGCCGGTACTATAGCAGTGCATCAGTTCGTTGCACCAGCAAGGCTGTGGTTTGGACAGTTATCTGATGCTAAACCCTTTCTGAACTATCACCGTACTGGTTATGTGTGGGTGGGTGCAGCTTTATTTGCGATCGCATCTTTCCTAGCAGTACAAGTGACTTGGCAGTTGGGTGCTAGTTTTTACTCCGTTGGATGGACGACTCAAACTTACGGCTGGGTTGCCCTGCTGGCAGGAATTTTTGCCTTCTACGGATTGGCATTGAGTTCTAGTTCCACCCCTTTTGCAGCTTTGCTGGTGGATGTTTCTGATGAAGACAACCGTTCTAAACTAGTTGGTGTTGTCTGGTCAATGCTGATGGTAGGCATTGTTATTGGGGCAATTATTAGCTCAAAGTTATTGCCAGCAGCTACTACTTGTCAAGAAGCAGCAACAGGAACAGTATCTCTATATAGCCAACCTGAACAGTTATTGGCGCTGCAAAACTCGGTTAACCGCCTATTCTTTATTCTTCCAGGCGTAGTTTGTGGGTTATCCATATTATCAACAGCAGGAATTGAAAAAAAATATTCTCGATATGGCATACGCTCCTCTATCGTAAAACGAGAAGACCAAATTACTCTCAAAAGGGCGATGAAAGTCTTGACTGCTAGCCGCCAAACAGGTTTGTTTTTTACCTTTTTGCTAGTGATGACAATCAGCTTGTTTATGCAAGAAGCTGTAATGGAACCCTATGGCGGTGAAGTGTTTGGCATGTGTGTCTCCCAAACGACGAGATTGAATGCGTTTTGGGGAACTGGGACGCTGATTGCTCTTGGTTTAACTGGTTTTTTAGTTGTACCACGCATAGGCAAACAAAAAACCACCGTGTTGGGATGCTTAACAGTCGCCCTAACTATGGTATTGGTGATACTATCGGGATTCACTGCCAATCAGAAACTCCTACAAGGAGCGTTATTCCTGTTTGGTTTAGCCTCCGGTGTGACCACAACAGGAGCTATTAGCCTCATGCTAGACTTGACCGCAGCAGAAACTGCTGGCACATTCATTGGGGCTTGGGGTTTAGCGCAGGCAATGGCACGGGGGCTGGCGACAGTGAGTGGTGGTGCTATATTGGACGTAGGGAAACAAATATTTCCTCAGAAAGTGCTGGCATATAGCTTGGTTTTTGGACTGCAAGCGCTTGGTATGATATTAGCGATTTGGTTCCTCAGTCGAGTTAATGTGAGAGAATTTCAGACAAATGCTAAGCAGGCGATCGCATCCATTTTAGAAAGCGAATTAGATTAGTTTTGTTTCGCGCAAAGACTGCAAAAAATCTTTGCGCCTTGGTGTCTTTGCGTGAGAAGAAACACATGACTGAATTTTGGACAACAATTCTCGATTTTGCCCAAACCACCACAGCCAGAGTGGGAAATCAATTAATGCAAGATTTTGGGCGAGTGCAGGCTTCGGAAAAAGCTGATGGCACTTTGGTGACGCAATCAGATAAATGGGCAGATCAAGAAATACGAAACGCCATAGCATCTACTTTCCCTGATCACGGTATCTTGAGCGAAGAAGATGATAAGGTTTTCCGTGGTACCGAATGGTGCTGGGTGATTGATCCCTTAGACGGTACAACTAACTTTACTCGTGGGATTCCTATTTGGTCGATTTCTTTGGGTTTACTGTATAAAGGCACACCAGTTTTTGGTTACGTTGCTGTGCCACCATTGGGAGAAACTTTTCACGGTTACTGGGGAAGTATACCTGAGTTAGAAGTACCAACAGGAGCTTTTCGCAATCATCATCCTATCCATACTAGTAATGATGATCCTAGTGGAAATCACTTCTTCAACCTATGTTCGCGTAGCACCTCAGTTATACAGAAAGACTTTCCTTGTAAAATTCGGATGTTGGGTGTTGCTAGCTATAACTTCTTGACGGTTGCTGCTGGCGCGACACTGGGTGGTGTTGAAGCGACACCAAAAGTTTGGGATATAGCAGGTGCTTGGGTGATTGTTCAAGCAGCAGGGGGAAGCTGGCGATCGCTCAAGTCAGAGCCATTTCCTTTAATACCACAACAAGATTACACGACTCGCTCTTTCCCAACATTGGTTGTCAGTCGAAGAGAATTGCTTCCGATTTTTGCTCAGTTTGTCGAAAAGGTAAAGATTTAAGGTGTTACTCGAAGGTTAATAAGCTAAAGGTGCACATTACAGCGGTTTTCAATTGAGTAGACTACAAATCTAGTAAACTAAAGAACCAGTAAAAATACTCACGAAAAATGCCTGTCCCCTACTCAACGGATCTACGCCAACGTGTGGTTGATGCTTATAAAGCAAAAGAAGGGTCGCAACGACAATTAGCCGACCGCTTCAAAGTCAGCTTATCATTCGTTCAACGGTTAATACGTCGTTATCGAAATACAGGAAAAGTCAGCGCAAAACCACATCGAGGTGGAGCGATTCCTAGCCCCTAAGAGGGGCGCTACGCAAACGGAGAGCTAAGCGCCAGAGGCGCACGCTACGCGAACGCTTAACGCTAAAATCAAAGTTAAGAACTTATCAAGGTAATTTTTGGGCGGGACAGCAATCAGAATATATTCCCATAAATAATATAGAGTGCAAGTCACGACTTCACAGTGGTGGTCTAAGATTTTATTTGGACACCTTTTTTCTTGGGCTGTGCGTCTTATTGAAAAATCTTTTTTACTCTTTACACTAGAAGTTGTGGACTTGTACTCTTTATTAATTCTCTGTCCTGAGTCCTGAGTCCTGAGTCTTGAGTTCTCTATTCGGTCACTCATCCCAGAAAAAATTCTTCTAGAAATGGATAAAACTCATTTGCCAGAAACTCAAATTTTTCTCCTATACCATCAGGGGAACTTATTTTAAATCCTCTACCATCACGCCAATTATATTTATTACTTGGAGTATAAGTCAGGTGAGCCGTCCCTTCTTTGTAGTACCCTGATAAAACCAGGATGTTTATTTTTGGAAAAAATTGTAATCTAAAATTTTCTGAAAAATGTCTTCCTTTGAAAGTCACAGACAAACTTTCAGTTTCAATTTCTCGGCCAAATAATTGAAACTGAGTTGTTGGGAAAACCAAAGCCGCAATCTTAGCAGCTTCTTCATTAATATCTGGTTGTATAGTGTAAAAAGTCTTTTCTAAAGCTGTAATAGACATCGTGTTTTCCTTTTTTGATAGATTTCTCTGATATGCGTTAAGCTCTCCCAAGTTGCTCAACTCCGGTTGAGCTTGTTTGAAACTCTGACTAGGATCTTGTATCTATAGTAGTAATTTTTGTATATCTAAAGTATGAATTTTTAATAAAATAACAGAACTTATTAATCAACCACCAGCACAAGTTAATAAGGTTTTGATAAATACTTCAGCTAAACCCTGGACAGTAGTTGTCAGAAGGGTTTGTGCCAAAAAAAAACTTCGGAGGACTTGAATAATTAGTTTGTATCTTTTTGTTATCTACAGATAAATAGAGCCTTGACGCGACTTTGGAGTGTGCCGCAGCCAGGGAACGTGGGCGGTAGTACTGCTTCTTGTATTCTTTTCTTTTTCTGCGAAGATCATCTTCCAGTTACTGTTAATTGCCCTGTGCGTCTGTGGTGTTAGAAAGAATAAAGTCTGCTATTCGCTTATTTTTGCGTGTAGTAGGCTCATCTGGCGGACTAAGTAAAATAGAACGCTGAATGAATTTTTCATTCTTGAGGCGACGAGCAACACGATCTGGAATACCATAATTATAAATGATATGTCCCCGTCCGGCTAATACGATAACTTGATGGTTTTGATAAGCTTTGACAAATTGAGCAATACCATCTGCCATCGTTTCGTCCCATACAACTTGGGCTTGGAAAAATTTTTCAACATCTGCACTATTACCATGATTTGCGGCTTGATGCTGCTGAAAGACTGATTGTAAAGTTTGGCGATATTCTTCGTTATCTGTCTTAATTTCTGATAGAGGAGGAATAAATTTCCGTTCAGATGGTGTTAAGCCTTCTAAGCCTTGTTGAGCAACTTTGCGGCTGATTTCTGAAGGAGTGCTTAAGGCGATAACGGAAAGTCGTTTTTCTTTTGCAAACTGAATAATTGGTGCATAATTCTCCCAAGGAAATCCCCAGCGTTTTTCATATTCACTTTTCTGTACCAATTCTTCTTCTGTAAGTTTACCTGCTAGATATTGATTCACAACATCTTGTAGTGGTCGTTGAAACATTTCCATTGCAATGGCAATGTTTGGATTTTGATTGTAAAGTTTTTGAATAATTTCTAGCTGCCTTTTATGGTCTTGCGAATTGTCATGATTTTCCCCTAAATAAACAATATTTACTTTTTTTAGCTCTAATATCATTTTTTCAAAGCTAGGGAAATAATTTATTGGGTTTCCACAAGTTTTCTCCCAATTTGGGATTTGCTCCTCAAAGACTTTGCTTGCTGCAACTCCTCTTGAAGGAAATAAAACAGTTTTCGGTGGGCAAGAATTATTGAGTTGTTGAGGATAAGCAGGCAAGGTGCTTAGGAGAAAGTAAAAAGTAAAAGGCAAAAGGCAAAAAAATAGTTTTTTATTTTTTCCTTGTTTCGTTTTTTTTCCTAAATGCCTTTGTCTGTCTGTTACTATTTGTACTAATGCCTGTAAATTAGTTTTTAGAGACTGTGTCATTTTTTAAAGTTTCACCCTAGCTTAACGATTTTGAACATTTATTACCACTTTAGGAATAGGTAAAATGCAAGGAATCTGGCTCGAAAATAATCAACTTCAACTACGAACTAATATCCCTATTCCCGAACCGCCACCAGGAGAAGCTTTGGTGCGTGTTCTCTGTGCTGGTGTCTGTAACACTGATCTAGAACTGAAGAGGGGTTACTATCCATATACTGGTATTCTAGGACATGAGTTTGTTGGTGTTGTTGAACAAGGACCACAACACTTAGTCAACCAGAGAGTTGTCGGAGAAATCAATGCTGTTTGCGGGCAATGTCGATTCTGTCGCAGTGGACAACCGACTCATTGCGAAAATCGTACTGTGCTTGGTATTGTCAACCGCAATGGAGCTTTTGCTGAATACCTGTGTTTGCCAATACAGAACTTGCATCCTGTACCTGAAAATATTCCTACAGAAGTGGCAACTTTTACTGAACCTTTAGCAGCAGCATTGGAAATTCAACAGCAGGTACAGTTACGTCCAGATGACCGGGTGCTTGTTATTGGGGATGGTAAGCTAGGACAACTTGTGGCGCAAACGTTAGCTTTAACAGGCTGCGATCTGTTGGTTGTGGGGCGTCATCAAGATAAGCTTGCTCATTTAGAGGCACGGGGTATCAAAACTGGCTTTGCTGATACAGTGACTGATAGAGCTTTTGATATTTCTGTGGAGTGTACTGGTAACTCGGAAGGCTTTGCACTTGCTCACCGTGCCTTGCGTCCACGAGGAACTCTGGTACTCAAAAGTACTTATGCTGGGAAATTAAGCCTTGATGCCTCTTCTTTAGTTGTGGATGAAATTACTCTTATTGGTTCCCGTTGTGGTCCTTTTGCGCCTGCACTTGAACTGTTGGCACAAGAAAAAGTTGACGTAAAATCTCTCATTAATGCTTGTTATCCTCTGGCTGATGGGCTGGCTGCTTTTGAACGCGCTCAGACAAAGGGTGTTTTAAAAGTTTTGTTAGAAATGAGTTAGCCCTGAGCCACTGTGAAAAAAATGCAAATCGAACAGACAGAGGTGATGATTTCCACGCCTGAAGGACAGATGCCTGCCTTCTTGTGTACACCTGTTATTGCTGATCGCAAGAGCGCTGTTCTCCTGTTAATGGAAGCCTTTGGCTTAACGCCACACATTCGAGACGTCGCAGCCCGAATTGCGAACGAAGGTTACGTGGTTCTCACGCCAGATCTCTATTATCGCGAGTTGCCGAACAACAAATTCGGATATGACGAGGTTCAGCAAGCCAGGGCTATGATGTTCCGCCTCGATTTCGGTAAACCTATGGAAGAGGATCTTCGGGCAGCGTTGGCTTATATTAAGTCACGATCAGATGTGTATCCAGATAGAATTGGTGTTACCGGGTTTTGTCTGGGTGGCGGACTGAGTTTTCTGACTGCCTGCAAGTTCTCGGACGAAATCGCGGCAGCTGCTCCCTTCTACGGTGTGGTTTTAGATGAGTGGATCGACGCGGTGACAAACATCACAGTACCTGTATACTTATTCTTCGGTGGTGCCGATCCATTTATTCCTAACGAACGCGTTCAACAAATCGAGTCCCGATTCAAGGAACTGGGGAAAGAGTACACGTTGAAGGTTTACAGTGATGCCGATCATGGGTTTTTCTGCCACGAGCGTTCTTCCTACAACCGTTTGGCCGCCGAAAACTCTTGGCGCGAGCTAACATGGTTCTTGGAAAAACACCTACACAAGACTATCTAATAAAGTGGTTTGTGTTTTTCAAGTTGATAAAGTTTTATAGGATTCCCTGTTCCTTGTTCCCTGTTCCCTGTTCCCTGTATAAATACAACCTAAACAATTCCTAATAAAACATAGGATTAGTTTTCGGTTGATAGTCCATACAACTTATTGCTTCTTCTGTGTTAGCGACAGAGGGACGGACAGTACATTTTAGGTGGTAATCATTGGTAAAATATTGGCAGCCTGTACAAGGAATTTGATGCATTTCCTGCGCTTTAGCAACACTGTCTCGCGCTGCTGTCCACATACTCCAAACAACAAGAAGAATTAAGCTCCATGCGCTGAGAAAGCAAACAGGGATGAGCACCGGCTGAATCAGATGAATGATGTAAAAAAGTAGTTGTAACACGACAAATCCTGACAAAAGTTACGAGTCATAATTTTTTAGTTAGAAGTTAGGAGCATTTCATATTAACTCCTGACTACTTATCCTTAAATCTTACTTTTTTCCTTACTCCTAACTTCTAACTTGGGAAGTATTAAGTCAAACACCAGCATGACCAATTGCTAACCCAGCAACGAGCATCCCGAAAACGAGAAATGGTTGGGCACTTGCTTGGTATTTGACATCATTTGCCAGTGGATCGCGTAGAAAGTACATATCCTGGAAGGTGATTTGCGGAATGACAAGTAGTACGAGAATTGCTGCATACAAGTTCTCATGGATGTAGACCAGATAAGCCGCGATCGCCACTTGAAAAACATCAATCATGAATACGCAAATCCACGCAGCAGTGGTGACACCAAACATCACAGGAAGTGATTTTAATCCGAACTTGCGATCGCCTTCTATACTCTTGAAGTCATTGACAATCGCAATGCCCAAGCCAGCCAAACTATAAACCACAGTCAGAACAACAATTTTCCAATTGAGTTCACCAAACAAAGCATGACCAGTACACCAAGGCAAGGCGATGTAACTAGCACCAAGGGCATAGGTTCCTAACCAACCGTTCTGTTTTAACTTCAGAGGTGGTGCAGAATAGATGTATGCTATGAAGGAACCTAATATGGCAGCCACAGTAATCGTGGGAAACTCATGACCTGCCCAAACATCCAGAACAAACGCTAAACCAATACCAGCAAAAAGTAATACTAATATCTGCGTGATTACCTGGGGTAAGGGAATTGCTCCGGAGGGAATTGGGCGATATGGTTCGTTAATCGCATCAATTTCGCGGTCATAGTATTCATTCAGGGTTTGCGTGTAACCTGTTAGCAATGGTCCTGCTAGCAACATACACGTTGCTGATTTCAGGACATTTTCCAGAGTCCATGTGTACTCGCCGGAAGAAGCAGCACCGCAAACGACGCCCCATATTAAGGGAATCCAAGTGATGGGTTTCATCAGTTGCAGGCGGATTTTCCAAATTGAGGTTTCTCCAGACGCTGCACCTTTCATACCCAGCAGTTGCCTTGTTTTGGCACTACGATCAACAGCAGCTTTGACTTCCTGTGTTGGTGTTACCGAGTTTAGTGCTTCTGGTGAATCTGGATCTGGAGTAGTGGGAGTTGATTCAGACATAAGTCGTACTTGCTTATGAGTTGTAGCTTCGCCAGTTATCAGTTATCAGTTATCAGTTACCAGTGAGCCAGCGCTGCAGGAGGGTCTCCCGACCTAGGCGACTGCGAACCCGAAGGGTTACCAGTTATCACTGTTTACTGTTCATTGATAACTGTTCACTGTTGTAGCTCCTAACTTGCTTAGAAAGAGATTATCAAATATTGGTTCTGAAACTTTGCTCCAGTTACAGCTTTCCCACTTAAGGCAGGAGGGAGGAAGATATTACGCCGTTGATCTCCTGCTTCCACGGTGACTTCTGGACCAAATGTAGTCAGTTTAACCTGCTTTTTGTCAAAGCCAGGTAAGAATAAGCGGACCTGACGCGTGTTAACGTCTATCTCTATAGGTTTAGGAGCCTGTACCGCTTGTGCTGCAAAATTAGGTAGGGCATCAATCAGCGGTTGCCACTCATCTGCCTTGGCTTCTGGAATAATACTCACTGGCAGGGGAGCAAATTCCTGTGTTAGGTTTACGCTTGTGTCAGAAGAAACTTGCAGCACGCCGCCAACAATCAGACCAACTTGTTGGGCACTACCCCAGAAATAGCGGGCTGTAGCCACTTCCACACGATCATTGGTCGTCACGAGGAAAGCAGCAATGCGTTTAGGATCGGCAAGGGCGGCTTTTCCTTTGTCTAACAAATTATTGACTTGGTTGGTGGGTTGGGAAAAGTTATCTGTTACCCAGTTGACATTGAAAAAGGTGCTAATAAGCGGTTGAATGAAGGGTGATTCGGAAATTCCTTTTCCTAAGTCGGAATTGATAAACAATTGGCGAAAGCGTCGCACGTACCAACTAACAGATTCTGGCATTCCCAACACCCGTATGGTGGAAGAGTCGCCTGATCCATCATAGATAATCGCGTCATATTTGCCGCTTTCATCATATTGACGAATGGCATTCAGGGCGAGGGCGCTATCCATTCCAGGCAAGACTGCCAGTTCTTGACCGTAAATATCTTTTAGGATGGGTGTGCGCAGGTATTGTGCCTCCAGTTTTTTCACCTCCTCCCAATTGCGTTCTAGCAGCACTCCTGTTTGGAACTGCACGACTTGCAGATTGGCAGCAATTTCTTGGGGTTCAGGACCAACTGTTACTCCTAAGAGGATTGACATTGCTGGTTCTGGTTGTCCAGCTAGGAGAACACGTTTTCCTTGACTTGCCAATAGTTTGGCTGCGGCGATCGCAATTTTTGTGCGATCACTACTGCCTTTGCCCAAAAATGTCAGTATCAGGGCCATTACCTTGATTCCTATTTTTACTGCTAGTTTTTTCAATTCCAACTTAGCACTCAGCTTGTTTTGGCAGCTTATACCAAAGTTCTGATACCTACGCACCCCACAAAATTCAAAATTCGCAAAATGAGAAATTCAAAAAAAAATTCTTTATTTTGAATCTATAATTTTAAATTTTGAATTCCCCCAAAGGGGGGTTGAGCTTTGGGCTACTGCTGAAGTTTAAGTTCATCTTCAAAAAACCAAGTGGTAAAATTATCCTCAAACTTAACTATTATGCCAACGCCGCTACTATCGGTCATCTTGTAGCCTTGAATGATGCCGACTTGTCCTAGTCTTTTGACGATAGGGGCAGATACGCGATCGCGCAAACGAACGACTTTAACTTTTTGTCCGATTTCCATGCCAACTTACAACACAACAAACCAAGACTCAGTGTAGCCGAATCTGGGACACCAGAGGGAGTGGGGAAAGATGACGACTGACTAAAATGAAATCAATAACTCAGCACGTGTCAGCAGATCTTTGTCATAGCGCAACAGCTAGAACAACAGATGCCCGATACAGAGCGATCGCCCTTCTTTCTTTGCCCAGAGGGGTTTTTCCAAAACCCCTCTCCCCAAATCTTCGATTTGGGGCAACCAAACTCCGTTTGGTTGGGGCATAGGGCGCACGCCTTGGGCGATCGCAATTGTTGGGACAGGGGTTGCGATCGCTTGAGTATTGATCCACAGAGTTTAACTTAGCCCTTGCAAACTTAGAATCAGAGGTAGCACCTGATGTATTAAACTGATCCACCCCGTCCACCACAGGAAGTTTTACCAACGATGTATGATTTGCCAAGTGAATTAGTAAAAGAATCCGGATTGCCGATGAATTTCACATTTTTAAAGCTAGACTACTCAGCGAAACCTGCCAACCTTGTAACTATCCCCCCGAGGAAATTTTAATTGCTACCGACTTAAATCTCTACTACAATCCTCGTCATCCATTGTGTTACAAGCGACTCTATGGCTACGTTGGTACGATGCAAACAATCAATGGATACTAACATCTACACAACAAGTTGAACAAGAACGCCAACGGGCTGAACAAGAACGCCAACGAGCCGAGAGACTAGCTGAGTATTTGCGTAGTCAGAAAATTGATCCGGATAACTTGCCTCAAATGTGAAACAATGACTTGTTGGATATTCAGCATCAAAACATAACATTTGTTTAACAACAGTTGCTGGGACAGTTCCAATTTAAGGTAAGTGAGTCACAAGAGTTTAACTGAGTTCTTTTTAGCTGAAATCACAGATAAAATATGCTGCAAAATATTCAATTAATCGTATAATTTACAAGGTAATTTCAGAGCATTTTGACAAAAAACTTATTCTTCTAATACGAAGTACAACGGGAACTTTAGTAGCTGTTGGGCTTCATTGAGAGAAATCTGGTGTGTCGGTAGTGAGTGAGGAGCAGCAATTGTTGCGAACAATGCGAGGAGTTGTCCGAAAGGCGGAGAAGCTAAAGCGTATCTTGCCGTTTCATGAACAGTGGTTGGTAAAGTTTGATTTGTTGAGAACTTTGGTGCGACGGGATTTGGAAGCACGCTACAAAGGTTCTGTTTTAGGGAATTTATGGCCTTTGTTGAATCAGCTATCCCAGTTACTGATTTATACTTATGTGTTCTCAATTGTGCTAAAAGCAAAGCTAAGTCTCAAAGGTTTTCCAGAAAACAATTTTACCTTTGGTTTGTGGCTATTTGCAGGGTTACTGCCTTGGATTGCTTTTAGTGGTGGTTTGATGCAAGCCTCTACTTCGGTGATAGGACAGCCTAACTTAGTAAAAAAAGTTGTGTTTCCCTTAGCTTTGTTACCGCTAGTGCCAATTTTATCAACGTTTATTGAGAGTTCCTTTGGTTTAATGGCGTTGATTTTTTTTGTGGCGGTACAAACTCAGACTTTACATACGACTTTGGCACTCTTACCGTTGATTTGGTTCACCCAGTTATTACTGACAGCAGGATTAGGTTATTTGACGGCAGGGCTAACCGTCTTTTTGCGAGATATACCGCAGACTTTAGGAGTTATTTTACAGCTTTGGTTGTATCTAACACCAATTGTTTATCCAGCATCGTCCATACCACCAGAATTCCGGAACTGGGTATTTTGGCTAAATCCCCTGACGGCTATTTCGGAAGTTTATCGTGACTTAATTTTAGTGGGAGAGGTGAAACATTGGGGTGAGTGGGGAGTTGCTTCTGTGACTTCTGCTGTAATATTTTGTTGCGGTTTTTGGGTGTATAAGCGGTTGCGTCCAGCGTTTGCTGACGTGCTGTAGCAAAATGCGACCACTTAACGCTATTATTCGCCAGAGTTTGCTAAATTTTATAGTTTAATTGATGATTTCTGATTCAAAATCTTATAAGAGTTTCAGATGTCGTAGGAATATGCGTGTGTGTTATGGGTGAGGAAATTGCAATATCTCTCAAAAATGTCTCAAAATGTTACAAGCGCTATACTCGTCCGGTAGATAGGCTCAAGGAAATTTTGCTACCAGGAAAGAGCATGGCTCAAGAGTTTTGGGCATTGCGGCATATTAACCTAGAGATTTCTAAGGGAGAAACTTTGGGAATTATTGGTCAAAATGGCTCTGGCAAAAGTACAATGCTACAAATTATTGCTAGAACGCTGACACCCACAACAGGGGATGTCCAAGTTGATGGGCGGATTTCAGCATTGTTAGAGCTTGGTAGTGGCTTTAATCCTGAGTTTACAGGGCGGCAAAATGTCTTTTTTAATGGACGGCTATTGGGGTTAAGCCAAAAGGAAATTGAAGAGAAGTTTGATGAAATTGCTGGGTTTGCAGATATTGGAGATTTTATTGAGCAACCTGTCAAAACATATTCTAGTGGTATGTTTGTCCGGTTAGCTTTTGCTGTTGGAGTGAGTGTAAATCCTGACATTCTCATTGTAGATGAAGCATTAGCAGTAGGTGATATTTATTTCCAGCAAAAATGTTTTGAACGAATCAGAGAACTGCGAGATTTAGGCATAACGTTTTTATTTGTTTCCCATGATCCTACGGCTGTATACAAACTTTGTCATAGAGCCGTGTTAATGGAAGCTGGGCAATTAGTGCTAGATGCTAAACCAAGACAAGTTATTGATTTATATCAAGCCAAGCTGCTGAAGAAATTAGACTTACAACCAGATGCAGTAAAAATTAAAATTCTAGATGATTCTGATTCGGAAACCATCTTACACGAAAAGGATTCTCCATTAGTAAAAACAGACTTAGAAGAAGTCGTTATTAGTTCACCAGAAGTCAATATTAAGTTTATTAAGTTTTTAGATGAAAGCGAGCAAGAAATTGAAGCTATCATTAGCGACAACGAATTGCAATTGTGTATAGGACTCTTGTTCTTTAAATCTTTTGAAGATCCACACATCGGTTTTAAAATTAGAGAGCGAACTGGAGAAGTGGTGTTTGAAACAAACACTTTCTGCATGGGACAAAAACTGGGTCAAGTCGAGCCGGATAATTTTGTAGAGATTCGCTTCAAATTTCATCTACCTTTGAGCGAAGGGGAATACACAATTACAGTTGGTGTTGCGGATAGTGGTTTTGCACAAAGTTCTTTTAAAAAAACATTAGTTTATGCCCACAATGTGGCGTCTTTAAAAGTACTAAAAAACAAAGAAGCTATCCTTTGGTCAGGAATCATAAATCTTTCACCAAGTCTTTCAATTTTAAAGCATACTTATGTTTGATGAGATAATTCAACAGGCACACAAAAGAGAATATAACTTTACAAACACTGCGAATCCAGATGATCCACTTGCCCACCTTTTTAGTGATTGGGTTGATTACTATGGGTTAAAGTGGGCGATCGCTCATGTCCTAAAACCCACTTCTATTCTTGAAATAGGAGTGCGTTTTGGTTACTCCGCTGCGGCATTTCTACATGGACATCCATCTGCTCATTATGTAGGTATTGACTTAGATACAGATTCTTACGGAGGTGTCAAGGGAGCGATAAATTGGGCGAAAAAAATAACTCATGAATTTGCCACTGAATATATTGTTGCTGATACACAAGCGATGAAACGCTTCCCTGGCAATATTTATGATTTGATTCATGTAGATGGACAACAAGATGGTGATAGTTCTTTTCATGACTTGGAACTTGCTACTAAACAGGGACGTTATGTACTAGTAGATGGGTACTTGTGGACGAGACAAAATTTTATGGCAGTTAGCGATTTTTTATTTCGCTACGCTGACATATTAGATTGGTATGGAGTAATACCAGGCTATGCCGGAGAATTATTAATAAAAGTTTCCGATAATTATTTAAATCAAAATATTAAATATAACGACCACAGCGACAATTCTAGTCTGAGAATTCGTCAAACTTACACGACTGAATACTATACTCAGGATTGTGGCGGCTTTGATGTTTACAAAAAGAATCAAGGTAAAAAGTTAGAAGATTCAAGATTAAAAGCTGTTGCAACAATTGCAAGTTTGAAACAACCAGGACGTGTACTTGATTTAGGCTGCGGTCGTGGTGAACTGAGTTTTTATTTTGCTCATCAAGGTTCTAAAGTGACAGCTATTGATTACTCACCAAATGCAATTGAGTTAGCTAAAAAATGTTTTGATGGTGAGGAATCTCTTCAAGCAAATGTAGAATTTATTTGTGATGATGTTTGTCATATTCCTTTGTCCGGAAAGTATGATTTAGCAATCGCATCTGATGTCATAGAACACTTATCCAGTGAAGAAGTGGATAAGCTTTATCAAAAAATAGCATACCATTTAAAATCAGATGGATTATTTGTAGCACATACATTTCCTAATCTGTGGTATTACAAGTATGAGTATCAACGAAAAAGAAAAATTGCTGCTTCTGTAGGTGCCTATCTCCCACCAGAACCACGTTCAAGATATGAACTGCTGATGCATATCAATGAACAATCTCCACGGGTTTTTAAAAAGCAGTTAAATCAATATTTTAAGTATGTAGATTTATGGTTTGGTCACACTGATGATCCAGGCGGCAGTCTTGTGAGAAGATTTTCTAGAAGAGAGATATGTGCTGCTCCTAGTTTGTTTGCTATTGCTTCTCATCGACAAATAGATCAAGAAGAGTTAAAAAGTAAGTTACAAATTCCTGTATTACCGCCTGTTCCCGCAGGTAAACTAAAAATATTCGTTAAAAACTGTCCGACAGAAGTCAAAGTAAATAGTGAATTTGAAATTCAGTTAGAAATTGAAAATCAGAGTCAGTTTAGCTTTCACAGTTATGGTTCCCATCCTGTTCATATTGCTTATCACTGGATGGATAATCTGGCTAATAATTACATTATATTTGATGGAGAACGAACAAAGATATTTCCCCCTTTATATAAAAGTCAGCCTAGATTCTTGAAATCTTTATTGGGTCAAGTGACAACAGAAAGATATACAGCTAAAATTAAGGCACTTCCTCAAAAAGGTTCTTATATTTTGAGAGTAACTCTTGTGCAGGAAGGCGTGCGTTGGTTTGATGCATTACCCACTCAATTAATGGAGGATATCTTAATTGAGATCATGTCATCATAAGTATTTCTAGAGTCTGATACAGAAAATTTAATATTTGATAAAGAGAAGTAGGCAAAGAAAATGATTAATATCAATAATCCTGAAATTAACGTTGATGAATTAATGCAGAGAATTAGGGAAGATGTTGCTAAGCGTCATGGTCAAGTTCAGCCAGAAAATCCAACATCCAAGTCAATAATCTCCAACTCAACAGCAACATTTAACCATATTTTCTATCATATTGATGCTTTACTGAGAAATGCAGAATCTAGATCGATTACCCGCACGAAATGGCCGGATAACTTTAATAAATTTCCCTTTAATTTAAGTATTATTAAAAATTTCCAAAAAATTGCTTTAAAAATACTGAGTTATATATTTAAAGATCAACGGGAAGTCAACTTTAACTTGATTCGTGCTTTGAAAGAATCTGTAGGGCTTAATCGACAGCTTATAGAAGAAATAGCCAGTTTAAAAGCGCAGATGGATGAGCGCTTGAATGCTGTAGATACTAGCATACAAGGAATGGATAAACGCTTCAGCGCTGTAGATACTAGCATACAAGGAATGGATGAGCATTTGGGTGCTGTATATAACCGTGTTTCAGAGATAGATAACAACCTAGATCACGTAGATAGTTGTATGAGTCATCTACAAGAGTACTTAGAGACTATGAACAGCCGCAAACAACTGATAAATGATCATCTAAAGACTGTGGATGCTCATATTAATACAGTAGATGAGCATTTGGAGAGTGTGGATACTCGCCTAGAAGCAATGAATGAACGCTTAGGTGCAGTGAATGTTCGCGTGCAAAACTTGGATGAGCGTGATTTAAGAAATGATAACTACCTCAAAAATGACCTAGTACAGCAAAAGCGCCTAATAACTATGTTTTTGGAAGAAGCACGACGGCGGTTACCAGAACCTTTTAGCCAAGAACAATTGCAAACCTTTGCGAAAGAAGAACAACATTCACTAGATGCTTTCTACGTGGCTTTTGAAGATCAATTTCGAGGTAGTCGTGAAGTTATCCTTAATAAGTTAAAAACTTACTTACCTATCATTCAAGAAGCAAAGGTTGGTACACCGGAGTTACCTATTCTAGACGTGGGCTGTGGACGCGGTGAATGGTTGGAGTTGCTGCGTGAGTCTGGATACAAAGCAAGGGGTATAGATATCAATAGAGTGATGCTGGAGCAGTGCAAAGAAAAGGGACTAGAGGTGATAGAATCAGATGTCATTGCATATTTGCAGTCTTTGCCAGATGCAAGCTTAGGTGCAGTCAGCGGGTTTCATATTATTGAGCATCTATCATTTCCTATATTAATGAAGTTGATAGATGAAACAAGAAGGGTACTTCATAGTGGTGGTATCGCTATCTTTGAGACTCCAAACCCAGAAAACATCATTGTAGGCGCTTGTAATTTTTACTCAGATCCTACTCACCTTCACCCACTATTTCCACCAACGGTTAAATTTTTCTTTGAGCAACTTGGATTTTTGGATGTGAAATTACTACGTTTAAGAGAAAATCGGCTCGAAGATCCACTACAGTTAATTGAAGCAGATAACCCAATAGCATCTCACGTCAATCCCCTAATTGAACTTGCTAAGTTCAACTTTTATGCACCGCCGGATTTTGCAGTTATAGCAAAGAAAGCTCAATGAATCATATTTCAATTACATTTGTAACTCCTTGGTACGGCACTTTTGCAGGAGGAGCAGAAGTCGCCGCCAGAACCTTAGCAGAACAATTAAGCAAGCGGGGTTTCGATGTCCAAGTTCTCACCACTTGTTGTCGTTCTCCTTTTGATAATTGGTGGCAAAATACTCTTCCTCCTGGTGTTGAAAAGATTAATGGTGTTATAGTACGTCGGTTTCCTGTCAAACAAGAGGGTGAAAATCTTTATCATGAGGTGAACTATAGAATTATCCATAATATGGAGGTAGATGAAAAATTTCAACATCAGTTTCTTGAAAATAGTATAAATAGTCAAGCTCTAGTTGATTACGCTCAAGCTAATACAGATGGACATTTAGTGATTGGTATGCCCTACACACAAGGGTTGATTTATTCCCTGATTCAATCACTAGAAGGTAGAGCCAGCATCATGCCTTGTTTTCATGATGAGCCTCAGTTTAAATGGATAACTACAGCCCAGATGCTGGAGCGTAGTCGTCATATATTCTTTTTAACAGAAGAAGAAAAAACACTAGCAATAAAACATTATGGACATAGTATTGGTCGTAGACTTATAGAAAGTCCTGTGATTGGGGTAGGTGTCGAATTACCGATTGATATTGAGAAACTTCAAAAGTCAAATTCTTCTCTTCTAGAAGAGATTAAAGTGCGTTGTAACCTACCTGAAAAATTTTTTGTATATGTTGGGCGAAAAGATATTGGTAAGAATATTCTGACGTTAATAGATTATTTTAAAGATTATCAGTCACATGGTGGTGACGCCACCCTTGTTTTCTTAGGTGGGGGTGATGCAAACCTCGTCCCAACAAACAAAGGGTTTTTAGATTTAGGGTTTGTACCAGAAGAAGATAAATATTTAATTATTTCCCAGGCATTAGGATTAATCAATCTTTCCCACAATGAAAGCTTCTCACTAGTACTTATGGAAGCCTGGTTATGTGGGATACCAGTTATTGTTCATAGAAATGGTGAAGTTACAACTGCACATTGTAAAAAAAGTCAAGGGGGTATCCCAGTTTCGTCAAGCGAAGAATTTGAGGCTGCATTAGAAATTTTAAGTAGCCAAGATAAAGGTAAAATGCTTGCAAGGTCAGGGAAAAGATACGTGCAGTCTAAGTATTCTTGGGATTGTGTCATCAACCAATTTTTCAGAGGTGCTTATCAAGGATGAAGTTTTTAATTGACGGTCAAACACTATCGACACCAGAAATAAATCGTGGGATTGGTGTCGTTTTTAAGCGAATTTGTGAAGAGTTAGTGCTGAATGATATTACCAAAGAATGGTATATTACTGTCCGTAATAGTTCAGATATGGGTCATTTTAGTTCAAGAGTACAAAGACGACTGATTCCTATTAATGTCAGCGAAGCTTTAAATCGAGATAATTACACAGAACAGACAAACCACTACAGTGAACTTCTGAACAAAGTAGTAACAGAATTCAAAATAGATGCTTACTGGGTTCCTAATCCGTTAATGATCAATGTTGTTTTGCCAATTCATTTACATGGGGTAACGATTTTTGCAACAATATCTGATCTCATACCACTGGTAATGCCCGATTATTACATTGCCAAATGGCCAGAACACATTAAAGCAGAGTATAAACAGCGTATTGAAACACTCCCTAGGTGGGCAGATAAATTAATTTTTATTTCAGAAAGCGCAAAAAGTGATTTTGAAAAAATAGACCCTCGTGTTGGGAGTAAATCAATAGCAATACATTTAGCAGTAGATCACACTAAGTTCTGGTCATATATTTCGCCTATAAAGAAATCTAAAGAGCCTTATATTTTATTGACAGGTGGCTTCGATCCCAGAAAAAATATGAATGCCGCACTCGAAGCCTTTTCGTATTTAATTAAAGATAATTATCAAGAATTCGCCAATCTTAAATTTTATGTAGTTTGTGCTTATAGTAATGAAGAGAAGGAAAATTATGAAAGACTAGCAGCTAAACTTGGTGTTTTAGATAAACTTGTGCTGACAGGTTACATCGAAGAAGAGGAGCTAGTTGCTCTTTATCAAGGAGCTAGTGTTTTTTTCTTTCCTTCACGCTATGAAGGTTTTGGATTACCTATACTAGAAGCATTAGCATGCGGATTACCAGTAGTTACTACTAAGGTTTCATCTATTCCAGAAATTATCGGAGATCTAGCCTACTACTGTTCACTTGATGAGCCCAAGGACATGGCTTTTGCTTTAAAAGCAGCTCTTCGCGATTGTGCAAATAATCAAAGCAAGCGAGAAGAGTTTATCAAACGTGCTAAAGAATTTACTTGGGCTAAAACTGCTGCCAGCTACTTCAAATTATTTACTAATAGTTTATTAGAGACAAAGAAAACAGGAAAGTTACAGCGCCCAAAAATTGCTTATGTATCACCTTGGCTTCCTCAACGCTCAGGTATTGCAAACTATAGTTATGAGATTGTGCGCCATCTAAAAGAGTATGTAGATATTACTCTGTATGTAGAGAATCCAAAAGAGTGTAGTGCCGATATTTTTGAATTATCAATGAAGAGTCTTTCGACACTGCCCAAAGATATAAAAAATTATGATTCCATTATTTACCATATTGGTAACAATAGTAAATTTCATAAAGCAATTTACCAAATGGCGTGGCAGTATCCCGGTATTGTTGTACTCCATGAGTTTAATATTCATCCATTTTTAGCAGATTCATTTTTAGGAACAGATAAAGAGTCTTTATATGCAGAAGCTCTAACTGAGGCATATGGTGAGCAAGGAAAATCTAGTTATGAAGCAGTGAAATGTAGATGTGAGTACCCAGAAATATGGAAATTTCCCATGTCTCATGCTCTAGTAAAACGTAGTCTTGGTGCTATTGTTCATAGTCGCTGGGTAAAAGACCAACTGCAAGAAATAGGTGATGTTTCAGTCGTTCCTCTTGGTTCTGTTGTTAATACAGTCTTGGATACGGGAGATGATAGACTTGCGCTAAAAAGACGTTTTGGCATTGATGCTAATAAATTTATAATATCTACTTTTGGTTTTGTTAACAAACTTAAACGCATACCCACCATTTTAGAAGCTATTAAGATACTGATTGATAAAGGCTATCCTGTTCAGTATCTGATCGGCGGTGATTTGATAGATTCATCACTGAAAATAGAAGAGACAATTCAGTCATTGGGTCTTTCAAAAAACGTGACCATCAGTGGTTATTTAAATGATGAAGATTTTGAGAGCTGCATCCGGATGAGCGATGTTGTTCTCAATCTTAGATACCCAAGTATGGGTGAGTCTTCTGCTGCTTTAATGACAGTATTAAGCTATGGAAAAGCTTGCATTATTAGTAATTACCAGCAATTTGCAGAATTGCCAAATTCCGTATGTTGGAAAGTAGATATAGATGATTTAGAAGTTCCACAATTAGTCGCTTATTTAGAGGAGTTGATGCGTAATTCAGCCGCTCGAAAACAGCTTGGGAAGAATGCAGCTTTTTTTGCAGCTAACTATTCTTCATATCAAATTGCAGCTAAGTTGTATGCTGGCATAATCGAGAAAGTTGTGAATTAAAAGAAACTGATGATGCCAAAGCAAAAACAATTAAGGTAAATTTATTTGCATTGTCTTCGTCATTTTCTTCAACTTCACCTTAGACTTTCATAAAGATGCATACCTTTAGTTAACAAGCTAGCTGCATTGGCAATTAGCAAAACAAACGCCTATCAGGACTTCAAAATTGTAAAATAAGTAGAAATTTTTCTGATTTGAAACCATTTGTTAGTAACGTTTTTTGTAAAAACATTGTAAAGAATGACTAAAAAAGCCTTTATTACTGGACTGACTGGACAAGACGGTTCTTATCTTGCCGAACTACTACTAGCTAAAGGCTACCAAGTCTTTGGCTTAGTCCGTCGATCTAGCACAAGTAACTTGGAACGCGTCAGCCATCTGTTCAACCAAATTCAAATTGTCTCTGGCGATCTGCTGGACCAAAGTTCGCTAATGGATGTCGTCACCGAAACCCAACCGGACGAAATTTACAACCTCGCCTCCCAGAGTTATGTCCCCCTCTCCTGGACACAACCAGCACTTACTGCAGAGTACACCGCTCTTGGTGTCTCTCGCCTACTAGAATCTATCCGTCGCTGCAAACCGGATGCTAAATTCTACCAAGCCTCCAGTAGCGAAGTTTTTGGTCAACCTGACGAATCACCTCAAACTGAACGCACCGCCTTTCGTCCCCGTAACCCATATGGTGTCGCCAAAGCATACGCTCATTGGATGACCATCAATTATCGCCAAAAATACAACCTTTACGCCTGCTGTGGTATCACTTATACCCATGAATCGCCACGACGTGGTACCGAATTTGTATTTCGGAAAATTACTCAAGCAGCTGCCAAAATCAAACTTGGTCTAGCTAATGAACTAAAATTGGGGAACCTTGATGCTCGTCGTGATTGGTGCTACGCCAAAGATGCTGTTTACGCAATGTGGCTGATGTTGCAGCAAGAACAACCCGATGATTTCATCATTGCAAGTGGTGAAACACATTCAGTCAGAGAATTGGTTGAGTGTGCTTTCAACTATATTGGACTCAATTGGCAAGATTATGTTTCAGTTGATCCAGCGTTCTACCGTCCTGATGAAGCAGTACAATTAGTTGGTTGTATTGATAAAATTAAGACTAAATTAGCTTTGCAACCTCAGTACTCGTTTAAAGAATTGGTGGAGTTAATGGTTGACTATGATCTTAAATTACTGAGCGGCAATAAATAATTGCCTAACATGGACTTATAAAATTTGTTTATAAAAAATTAAAAGTAATTGACCTGGTGTGAGGTGGAGGATTTATATAGTTTATGAAGCTATCTATTGTTATACCCTGCTATAACGAACTTGGAACTATTAGTCAAGTTGTTAGAGAAGTCAAAGCATCTCCAATAGAAAAGTGCGAAATTATTATAGTTGATGACTGTTCAACAGATGGTACACGAGATTTCCTTAGAGAGAAGATGGAAGCTGAGGTCGATCAAGTTATCTATCACAAGAAGAATCTGGGCAAAGGTGCTGCTTTGCGTACTGGATTTGCTAGAGCGACTGGGGATATCATAATTGTTCAGGACGCCGATTTAGAGTACGATCCTCAAGAATATCCTATTATGATTAAGCCGATTCTTGATAACAAAGCAGATGTTGTCTTTGGCTCGCGTTTTCAGAGTGGTAGAGCTCATAGAGTTGTTTACTATTGGCACAGACTAGGGAATGGATTTTTAACAATGTTATCCAATATGCTCACTAACATTAATCTCACAGACATGGAAACCTGCTATAAAGCGTTTCGACGGGAAGTGATTCAATCTATAAAGATAGAAGAAAATCGGTTTGGATTTGAACCGGAAATTACCGCAAAAGTAGCGAAAATGGAATGTCGCATTTATGAGGTAGGCATATCTTATTATGGTCGAACTTATAAGGAAGGTAAAAAAATAGGTTGGAAAGACGGATTCCGGGCTATTTGGTGCATTTTAAAATACAATCTATTTTGCTGATTAAAATTAGTCATCAGACCTATCTTGAAAGTCTACTTTCATTCTGGGTTGTGAGTGACAGTTCGTAGATGTCTCTGGCAAAACCCAATTTTTAGAATATGAAACCACAAAGAAACACAGATAATTTATCTGTATAACCTTCTCCTGTCGGAGACGCTACGTGTTGGCGTACCCTGTCCGTAGGACTTACGGAAAGCCACTGAGTCGTAAAGCGTGCTTTGAGGGATACGCGTCTACATCTGTTATGCATCTGTAGTTCCAAATACTCTTACATTAGGATTTTGACAAGAAATTGATTGAGTATAAAAAACATCTGTAAAAAATATGATTTTCTTGAAAATACCTCAGGCAATACTATATTTAGTATTTTGTTTAATAGGTGTCTTTAACGTATTTCATCCTACGATACTTTCGAGTTTTGCTTATATGCAAACAGACCCTGGAGATACACGATTAAACCATTACTTTCTAGAACATTCTTATCAATATTTATTTAATAGAAGTTATGTCGGTGAATTATTTTCACCAGCTTTTTTTTATCCTTTTAAAAATATTTTAACTTTTTCTGATAACTTGTTTGGTTCAGCTCCAATCTACTTTATATTAAGAGCATTTTTCTCTGCAGAATTGTCCTATCAGTTATGGATGATTGTTGTCTGTATACTATGCTTCTTCAGCTTTGCTTTATTGATGCGGCATTACAAAGTGAGCCATGTGCTAACTGTAATTGGTGCTTTTCTTTTTGCATTCGGTATGCCAAGGATTGCTCAGATAACTCATCAGCAGTTACTTCCTCAGTTTTTTACACCTCTGGCTTTTTTATTTACATGGAATTTCATCAAACGTCCAAGAAATAAACCACTCGCATGGGCATTACTGTTTGTTTACTTGCAAGTTCTTGCAGGAATTTACTTGGGCTGGTTTTTAATCTTTACCTTAATAATTTTTACTTCGATAGTTTACTTATTAGATTTCGATATTCGGCAAAGGTTGATTATATATATTAAGCATAACTATAAAGCAACTATTTTAATTGCTGCCACTTGGCTGTTATTCATGATTGCGTTATTAATTACCTATATAAAGGTTAAGGAAACACTTGGCGATCGCGCCTATGCAGAAGCCGAGAATATGTTGCCTAGGCTTGCCTCTTGGTTTCTACCAGTACCCAACAGTCTTTGGTGGCCTGTATTTTCAGGAAATTTTAAAGAGTTACCAGTGGCTTACGAACATCATATGTTTCTTGGGTTCTTGGTTATCTTACTGACTGCCCTATCTGTTTACAGTCTTCTATACCGCAAGAATTTATTCAACCACGAGAACACTTTACTTATAAAAGCTTGCTTACTTGTTGCTCTTACTATTTTTATTATTACCCTACGTTTGCCAAATGGTTGGTCAATTTGGAGAATTGTATACGGAGTTGTACCAGGTGCTTCGGTGATCAGGGGAGTCACTCGCATATGGACAATGTTTTATTTTTACATTTTAGTTGCTGTGACACTATGCCTAAACTCTTTGCTACATACAATAGCTAGTAAAAGGTTGCGGATGATAGTGTTAAGTTTACTTTGTATTGGATGTGTATTAGAACAAATTGTACTCACTTCACCTAGTTTTGAAAAAACAAAATACATCAAAGAAGTCACACAAATTCAGACATTAATGGAGAAAAATTGTGACATAGCCTATGTCACTCTAAAAGCTGAAGAGCCAGCTTGGGCATCGCAGTTATCTGCTATGTGGGCTGGTATTAAAGCTAATGTACCTGTTGTGAATGGTTACTCAGGAAATGTACCTCCAAAATATGGTGATAATGAACATTCAATGAATACATATCAAGTTATAAATTGGTTAGGAGAAGGCAGAAAAGGAAGACTATGTATAATATCTCAGCAGTCTATACAAAAAGATAAGTTAATTGCTATGGACTCTGTTCAGAAAAATACTAGTTCTTTAGGAAATTGGACTTCTTATCAAATACAACTGCCCATAGCCAAAACCTTTTTACAAGAAATCAGACCATATGAAATTCCTAAAATCTTAAAAAGAGATTTATCCATTAAAATCCCAGTTATTATAAAAAATACCAGTAACTTTATATGGGTTGCCAAGGGTAAAAATCGTACAAACTTTAGTTATCGTTGGCTGGACTCAGACGGTAAATTCGTGGTCTTTGATGGAGATGGCGATCGCACACCCCTTCCTTTTGATTTATCTCCTGGAGAGTCAGCAGCAATTAATGCAGTGATCAAAACACCTACTCAACCAGGAAAATACAGTCTAATTTTAACAATGGTGCAAGAGTTTGTTGCTTGGTTTAGCGACCAACAAGCACAGTCTCCCAAGTTTGACTTGACGATTACTTCAGATTCTTAATAAAAGATGGACGTGTGACTCAAAAAACTACTAAGCGAGTGTGAGGAAATTTCATGAGGTTACAAGAATTTTTTTTACTGCTAATGTCTGTTATGGCTAGTGTAGGAGGCCAGTTTTTTTTAAAGCTTGGCGCGCTTAAATTGGCAAGCTTGAATCCAGCAAACACAATTGGTCAAATTCTTAACATCGCTACAACGCCTGAACTACTAATTGGACTAAGCTGCTATGGTTTAGGTGCTATAGCTTACATTCTACTTTTAACTAAAGTAAATCTGAGCATTGCAGGTCCATCTGTCTCTCTCGTTTATGTGTTCTCAGTTTTACTGGGTTATTTCATTTTTAAAGAATCTATTCCCCTCATACGTCTAGTAGGCTTGAGCTTCATTATTTGTGGAGTGATATTAGTAATTTGGCACAAGTAAATAAAATAACCAAAAAGAACATGCATTCAGAAGCTGAAACTTTATCTTTGATCACAAGTGTAACTTTAGGTGTTAACATCGCAGGTTATGTAAACAGTGAATTTGGTTTAGGCGAAGGAGTACGTTCAACTATTAGATCGCTTGAGGCTGTTAGTATTCCTTTCGTCATTAATAATTGTACTTTCAATACAATTCATAGAAAGTTCGATTCTACTTACACCAATTTCTCGGACGATAATCCTTATCCAATTAATATTATTCAGATAAATGCAGATATGATAAGTACTTTTATCAGTTCCGCTAAACCTGAATATTTTGAAAATAAGTATAATATTGGGTACTGGGTATGTGAACTTCCTGATTTTCCCAAAGAATGGCTAAAAGCATTCAATCTTTTTGATGAAATATGGACTCCCAGTAGTTACAGTGTGGAGGCGATAAGCGAAGCTTACTGTCAAGGGCAAAACGCACCACTATCACCTGTCCCAGTCCTTAAAGTTATGCACAGTATCTGGTTACCACAACCTACAGCAAGTAAACAATCACTGGGGCTACCAGATAATAAGTTTATTTTTCTCTTTATATTTGATTTTTACAGCGTATTTGAACGCAAAAATCCTATAGCAGTGATTGAAGCTTTTCAACGAGCCTTTGATAAAGATGAGCAAGTATTGCTCGTTATAAAATGTTCTAATGCTCAGAAGTTCCCTGATAAATATAAACAGTTAAAAGATTTAGCGCGAAATTTTAAAAATATAAAATTTATTGATAAATATTTGCTCAAAAATGATGTAAATGCTCTGATTTTTCATTCTGATTGCTATGTATCTTTACATCGTTCTGAAGGGTTTGGCTTAACTATTGCTGAGGCTATGTTCTATGGAAAACCAGTTATAGCCACTGCCTACTCAGGGAACACTGACTTTATGAATGTTACTAATAGTTTTCCTGTCAAGTATTCTTTAACTACCTTAACAGAAGATTATGGACATTACAAGAAGGGAAGTACATGGGCAGAACCAGATGTTGACCATGCAGCATATCTCATGCAATATGTTTTTAAAAATTATGAAGAAGCGAAGCAGATAGGTGCAAAAGCAGCTGAACACATGAGGTTTTACTTCAGCCCAAAAGTGATTGGTCAAAAGATGAAAAATCGATTGGAATATATAATCCAGAGAAGTAATAATTTGATAGAAACTCCTCAATCCCATACAGATTTCAAACACAAAGATGCAGAAATAGAACGATTAAAAGCTTTAGTTGACTACATGGAAAGAAGCAATTTTTGGCAACTGAGAAATCGGTGGTTTAAGCTAAAAGGGATATTACAATCAAAATTCAATTAATGCCTGAATTACAAAACATAAAACCTCGTCCACACTTACTAATTGTTAGTAATGATGTGGTAGATGCTAAAATGGCAGGTCCAGGGATGCGTTACTTGGAATTAGCGCGTGTTCTTAGTCAGGATTTGGATGTCACCCTTGCCATTCCCTCGGAAACGACTCTCCAAGTTCCCAATATAAAACTAGTACGTTACTGGGATGAACGCCCGAAAAGTTTACAAGTCCTGGTAGAAAACAGTGACATTACCTTGGTGTCTGGTTACATGGTAGAAAAATTTGCCTTCTTGCACCAGACACAAAAACGCATCATCGTTGACCTTTACGATCCTTTTCTTTTAGAAAATTTACATTACCACCTCAACAAGCCACTCCCAGCACAGGAAAGCTTAAACAACCGCGCAGTAGATGTTACCAACAGCTTAGCTCGTTTAGGTGATTTTTTTATTTGTGGAAGCGATCGCCAACGAGATTTCTGGATCGGTTTACTCGCTTCCAATGGACGCATTAACCCCCGCAACTTTGCCAAAGATACCAGTCTACGTTCTTTAATTGACGTTGTCGGAATCGGCTTTCTAAACCGAGAACCCCGTCCAAATCCTACATTGCGCGGTATACATCCTGGATTTCCAGAAGATGCTCGTATTGTATTATGGGGTGGCGGTATTTGGGACTGGCTCGACCCCTTAACTCTGGTAAAAGCTTGGACTGGTGTCATCGCTGAATACCCACAAGCACGACTCGTCTTTTTAGGAACCCGTCATCCCAACCCTCAGGTTCTTCCACATAAAATGGCGGAACAAGTTCAAGTGCTTGCTGCTGAAATTGGCGAAAAAGACCGTACCATTTTCTTTTACGAGTGGATACCATACGAAGAAAGAGAAGCGCTGTTGTGTGAAGCCGATATTGGTGTCACTCTTCATCCGCCACACATCGAAACTCGTTATTCGATTCGCACACGAGTACTAGATTATCTTTGGGCGCGTTTACCTGTACTTGTGAGTGAGGGAGATGTCACCAGTGAATGGGTAAAAGAGTATGGAGTTGGTAAAGCTGTACCACCATTGGATGTAGAAGCAGTGAGAGTGGCGATCGCACAAATCTTAGAACGCCCCAAATCATCTTGGGCTTCAGCATTTGAACCCTTACGCGACTCCTTAAATTGGTCACAAGTCGTCGAACCTCTCCGCCGCTACTGTTTACAACCAGAGTACGCACCTGACCGACAAATACGTAAACTCGTCACACCGACCGTAGTAAAACGTGGTAAATTAGCGCGAGTCATTGAAATTTGGCGTACTGAGGGAAGTCGCGAACTTCTGCAACGTATTGGGAAAAAGTTTCGGCGGCGACTAAGCAATTCAAAATCACCGAAGACTTGATCCAAGGAAACCTGCGCTCAAACTTCTCTCAAAATTCAAAATTCCAAAATGTAAAAGTCAATAGAAACTACTAACTTGACATATCTCTACTTTTCTCTCTTATCTTGGCGTCCTTGGCGACTTGGCGGTTCGTTCAAATTATGAAAATTCTGCACGTTACTCAAGGTTATACCCCAGCAATTGGGGGTACAGAATTACTCATCCAACGTGTTTCCGAAGAATTAGTTCGACAATTTGGCGATGAAGTCACAGTCTTCACCACAAATTGCTTCAATGGAGAAGGTTTTTTTAATCCAAAACTACCACGCTTGCAACCAGGTGACGAGGAAATAAATGGTGTCAAAGTGCGCCGTTTTCCAGTCAATAGCCGAATGAGTCAAATGGTTCGATTTCCTCAAAAAGTTGCTTATCGTCTGCGTTTACCATTCAACCAGCATTTAAGAACAATAGCAGGAGGACCAATCATTCCTGGCTTAAAAAAAGCTATCCAAGAATATTCCGCTGATATTATTGCTGCTTCATCTTTTCCATTGTTACACATGTACGCAGCGCTTAACGGTGCTAGGGAGTCTGGAAGACCGTGTGTCCTTCATGGAGGAATACATCCGCAGGATGATTGGGCATTTCAACGCTCTAGAATTTATAGTGCTATTCAGCAATCTACTTATTATTTATCTAATACAAAATACGAAGCAGATTACGTTATCCAACAAGGAGTTTCACCTGAACGTGTAGCTGTCGTAGGAGTAGGAGTTGATCCAGAACCCTTTGCACAAATTTCCTCAACTCAAGCCAAAAACCATTTCGGTTTCAAAGAGCAACCAGTCGTAGGTTTTATTGGACAATTTGGAGGACACAAAGGAGTAGATACTCTTGTACAAGCGATGACACTTGTTTGGAAATTTTTCCCTGATGTGCAGCTTCTACTAGCAGGAGCAAGGACAATGTTTGCAGAGAAAGTAGAAAATATTATCCATCAATTACCAGAGTCATATCAAAAGCAAGTCAAGCTTTACTATAACTTTTCTAATGAGGAAAAACCCCTCTTATTTTATGCTGTAGATGTGTTTGCTTATCCTTCTGGTTTTGAGTCTTTTGGAATTGCATTTCTAGAAGCTTGGGCTGCGAGTAAACCTGTGATTGGTTGTCGTGCTGGAGCAATACCTTGGGTAATAGACGAGGGAATAGATGGGCTTTTGGTAGATTATAAGAATCAAGAAATGCTAGCAGAAGCAATTATAGAGTTTTTAAAAAACTCTTCTTGGGCAACAACTTTGGGTAATGCTGGTCGTCAGAAAGTTTTATCAAGATACACTTGGAGTAAAGTCGCTCAGAATTTTAGAGAAGTTTATGTTGAAGCCATAAGACCAGATAATACCAAGTAGCCAACAAATAACAATAATGACAAACTGATATCAGGAGTAGCTTATACTCTAATTACACATCGCTATATAAAGAAGTTATCAAGTGGATTGAAGGATAATTCACTTCCTCGTTTTGGCATAATTTTAATTTCCTACCCCTATTCAATCACGAATAGGACTAAAGGAAACGACTATGAATATAGTGTGTAGAAATGGACATCTAGTTTCAGCAGGGTCAAAATTCTGTAACCACTGTGGTGATTCTGTGGTGATAGTACAATCCCAGGCAGTAAGTGCAACCTCACCAATAGAAAATGAGGATGAACCGTTGCAACCTGGGACATTCCTCCGTGAACGCTACATCATCCAGCAACAACTCGGTCAAGGAGGATTCGGGAGAACTTACCTAGCAGAAGACACGGGGCGGTTTCGTGAGAAATGTGTCATCAAAGAGTTTATGCCTGTAATGAAGAACACTGCTACCCTCAAAAAAGCAGAGGAATTGTTTCAACGAGAAGCCGCAACTCTTCACCAGCTTGAGCATCCACAGATTCCTCGATTCTGGGAGATATTTCGGCAAGAGAAACAGATTTTTATAGTTGTGGATTATATCGAGGGACGAACCTATAAGGAGCTACTTGAGCAACGCTTACAGCAAGGTCAATGCTTTAGTGACACAGAAATTTTAGAACTCCTTCAAAATCTGTTACCAATTCTCACTTATCTTCATAATCGAGGAGTCGTTCATCGAGATATCTCACCTGACAACATCATACTCCGTGCACATGACCATCTTCCTGTCTTGATTGACATGGGGGGAGTTAAACAAGTAGCACTCGAAGTCAGCACACTAACAGGTTCAGGACAAAATATGATGACTTCGTTGACTTGTGTGGGTAAAGTAGGTTATGCCCCAGATGAACAACTCCGCCTTGGATTAGTAGCTCCTCATAGCGATTTGTACGCTCTAGCAGTCTCAGTTCTGGTGCTTATGACAGGGAAAAAACCCCAGCAGTTGCTAGATCCACATACGCTGCAGTGGTTTTGGGAGAATGAACTGAGGTTAAACCCACTGTTGATAAAAACTCTTAGTCGAATGTTGGCACTAAGACCTAGCTCACGTTTTCAATCAGCACAGGAGGTTTTACAAGTTTTAAACCCCATTGTCTCTAGCAACAATCTTTCAAAGAAATACTCACAGCACCCAAAAAATTCTTCCCAGCAAGCTACCCAACCCTCTAATATTGGCAGACTGACTTTTGTTAAACAAAACTGGCAAGCTATTCCAAACCGCGTGAAGTTTCTAGTTCCGGCACTTGTTGCCATTACTGTAGGACTCATCTATGTTTTCTGGAAATATCAGCCGATTTTACTGTCGCTGGTGACACCAACAGATCTCAGTCGCGTTTCTAATTTGCAACTGCGTTCAATGCGTGAAGTGCAAAATGTGCCACAGGGTTTGTTCAACTACGGTGGTGCTCCTGCCTTTGCACCTGTCAATTCCGATAATATGAAAGATGCTATCAACCGAACTCACCCAGAATTTCGCCTACGCTACACTGAACCCCCTAGTGGTAATCCTGGTTCCAGTACGGGTATCGAAATGCTGATCAAGGGTGAACTGACTTTTGCTCAAAGTGCTCGCACCCTTGAAGACGATGACTATAATAAAGCGAGAGCTAGGGGTTTTTCCTTAGAACAGGTGCCAATAGCTATTGACGGGGTTGTCTTCTATACTCATCCAAGCCTGACGATTCCTGGACTTTCCGTAGACCAACTCCAGGCGATTTTTAGGGGGCAGGTGACCAATTGGCAGCAGGTAGGGGGACCAAATATACCAATTGTACCTGTCGGTTTGGATCCCAAAATTACCAGCGCACTCAAGTTACTGCTGGGCAGTGATGGCGACGACATCGGTTCCAATGTGAAGGTTGTCCGCGATTTCACCTCCGCTATTCGTAAGGTTGCCGCGACGCCAGGGGGGATTTCTTATGCTTCGGCTCCACTTATATTAAATCAGAAGACAATCCGTTCCATTGCGATCGCCAAAACTAACACCAAGCACTATGTGCAACCTTTTACAAATAATAAGCAAGTCAATCGACAAGCGTTTCAAGATGGCACTTACCCAATGACTCGCCGCTTTTTTATAGTCATCCGCCGCGATGACTCAGTCGATGAGAAGGCTGGAATTGCCTATGCTAGTATGTTGCTGTCTAAAGAAGGTCAGGGAATCATTGAGCAGACTGGGTTGGTTGCTATCCGTTAAAGTTAAGAAACTAATTGTTGTTGCCTTTAATAAGCATATTTTTTAAACTTCGGTTCCTATTGCTAAACGCAGTCCCCAGAATAAAATTAAAATTGCGATCGCCAACCAATCACCTCTTCTCAATCGTAAATAATGCCATTGCACACGATGTTCACTAGGACTCGTAAACCCCCGCACCGTCATAGCACTCGCCATTTGCTCTGCCCTGAGTAGCAAATTTTCCAACAGCCGTTCTGCTACTAACATCCAAACTTTAACAGCTCCTTTCAATCCTAACTTTTTCCAATTAATAGCCCTCGTCATGACAGAACGAATTAAATTCTGGATTTCTTCTAAAACGAGGGGAATAAATCGCAAAGATAAAGTTAAAGTCAAAGTTATTTCAGTCACAGGTAACTTCAAGCGTCGCAAGGGTTGCATTAAGCTTTCTATAGCAGCAGTGATTTCCTCTGTTGCAGTTGTCAACAGATACAGATTGCAACTGTAAATAAGGGTAAACCACATCGTACTCACACTGATTGCCAAATCCCATGAACGCCGAGTGACCTTAACTGGACCTTTGTCAAACAGCAGATACTTATAATCTTGCTGCTTATTGGCGGACATTGGTGCTGGAGTAGACTGACTCGAAGCTGATTGTTCTGTTAAAACTTGTTGGTTAGTCGGCAGGCGCGGTTGATACTTGATCCCAAGTCCATCAGGAGTGATAGCTATAACGATTAAAATAAAAAAGCAGAATGTCAACAGCCAGCCCATTTGCTGCTGCCAAACTCTTCGGGGGATTCTTGCTATTAAAGTAGCAACAATCAACAGTACCACCAACAGCACGCGCCATAAGTTATTGGCAAGAATGTAAGTTGTGAGAAAGCTCATCAACCAGATTAGCTTGACTCGTGGATCGAGTTTATGTAACCAAGTTTGAGGTTGTTCTAAGTAAAGCCCAATTGGCAGCGATCGCAGTAAATCCATTTATAATCATTAGTCGTTAGTGAGCCAGCACGGCGCAGGAGGGTTTCCCGACCTAGGTGACGGGCGTTCCCGAAGGGTCTTGGGGAGCCAGTTCTTGATGAGGGTTTCCCGACCTAGGAATCTGGCGTGGTTTCCCCCATGAGCGACTGCCGAAAGGGTTTCCCGACTTGATGCGTCTGGCGTGGGGTTCCCCCCGTTGAAGCACCTGGCGTTTTCCCTCCGTAGGTGACGATCAGCCATCAGTCATTAGTCAATTGCCAAAGACTCATGACTGATGACTTGTGACCACTATTACACGCGGGTTGCTCGATTGGCATTAGTACCTTCGACTTCACGGGCTTTTTTACTCCGCCATAGTATACGGATAGGAGTTCCTTGAAAGCCCAAATGTTGCCGAAATTGTCGCTCGATATAGCGCCGGTAGTTATCGTTAAAGCGTTTAGAATCGTTGACAAACAATGCTATTGTAGGCGGTTGACTACTAACTTGTGTGCCATAGTAAATTTTGCCTTGGCGTCCAGCACGAGAGACTGTCGGCGAGTGCCAACCTATTGCTTCTTCCAAAACTTCGTTGATCACCGCTGTACTCACACGACGTTTGTGTGACTCGGCTGCTTTATCAACCAATTCCAAAATTTTTTCTACCCGTTGTCCAGTCAAGGCGCTGACAAAAATCATTTCTGCCCATTCAGTAAAATGCAGTCGTTCTTGCAGATGTTTTTCGTAATCATATATGGTGTAAGAGTCTTTTTCGACAGCATCCCACTTATTGACCACAATAATACAAGCTCGACCTTCTTCAGTAACCCGCCCAATTAATTTTTGGTCTTGCTCGGTGACACCATCAAGGGCATCTATCACCAATAAAACCACATCAGCGCGACGAATTGCTTTAAAAGCGCGGTTGATGCTAAAGAATTCCGGACCATATTCTACATTCTTCTTTTTGCGAATTCCTGCCGTATCAATCAAGCGGTAAATTTGCCCGTTTCGTTCCACAATAGTATCAATTGCATCACGGGTTGTACCAGAAATTGGGCTAACAATTGCCCTTGTTTCTCCCACAAAAGTATTCAATAAACTGGATTTTCCAACATTGGGACGTCCCACAATTGCTACTTTAATCTCGTTGGTTTCTGGTACTTCTGCTGTAGCAGGAAGGTAGTTAATCACTACGTCAAGTAAGTCTCCTGTACCACTTCCATGAATAGCAGAGATGGCGAAAGGTTCCCCCAAACCCAATTCCCAAAATTCGGCAGCTTGAATCAAACCTTGTTCTGGGGATTCGCATTTATTGACAGCTAGCAAAACAGGGACTTTTTGTTGTCGCAACCACTCAGCAATTTCTTCATCAGCGGGTGTTGGTCCTGTGCGACCATCTACTACAAAAATAGCAACACTTGCCTCTGCTAGGGCTGCCATTGCTTGTTGACGAATCAATGGTAAAAATTCGGTATCATCATTAAAGACTAAACCACCAGTATCAACAACTGTAAAGTCGCGATCGCGCCAGTATGCTGGTTTATAAGTGCGATCGCGCGTCACACCTGGTTGATCATGAACAATAGCAGATTGTTCCTCGGCAAGACGATTGACCAAGGTAGATTTGCCCACATTCGGGCGACCAATAATAGCAACTATAGGAAGACTCATAACCGGATGCACAATGCTCCAAATCTCTATTCTAGCGGTTTAAGCTGATACTATTGCCTGTTGCAGAAAAAACTCCGTAAACTTAGTTCACAGACAATAACTCACTTAAAAAGTTTTCTTAACTTTGGGTAACAAATTCTAATTATTCGTAACTACAAAAGCACCACCAACATTCAAAGCAATTCTGCCTCTTCAAAAACTTGTCTAACTGTTAACTCCAAACCAGGAAACAGAGTATCCACAATCGGCATATTATCACTGTAAACTTGACTTTCTTCAGCCGAGACAAAAACTTTGATAGTTATTGCTTCTGGATCGACAATCCAAACCCGTGACACTCCAGCATCAAAATAATCTCGTGCTTTGTCTTCAAATTCCTTCATTGTTTGGTCTGGAGAAATAATTTAGATTACCAATTCTGGAGGAACAGGACAAGCTTCATTGCGCTTCCAGCTTTTAGGTAAACTTTGGTAATCAATATAAGTCAAAGCGGGTACAGGTGCCCAATCTTGCCCCTGACGTTTTCAAATAATTGCCCACTTTGAACCGATTCTACCTTTTCCTTGACACCAAGTACGAAGCAAGAGTCACAGAGTTAATTATAAAGTCGAATGAAAGAATTTAGGAGAAACTTTAGGCACTGCATAACTATCTACAAACTCATAGTTGACATCTCCTTCTGGAAGCGCTCAAAAATCTTCTAATGTGATTTTTTTTCTGATACTTGTCTTAACCATAATAAGGTTACCTGTTGTTGATAAACATATTTTAAAAACTCTTGTTCTAAACCTTCTAGTTCAATACTGCTCAATCAAAACATATCGATTTTTTCACAAATACCGAATACCACTTTCTAATCCTTGACAAACACCAGTCAGAAAATCTAAATCCAAAGTCTCAATAGTATCGCTGGGTTTATGATAGTTTGGATTTCGCATATTGGCTGTATCTGTCACCATCATTGCAGGATAACCTTGATCCCAAAAGTGTGCATGATCACTTCGTCGAGTCAGTGGAAGTATTAAACCTCTGTTAGGTACTGGTAGCCAATGGCTGGGTACGCCAACTTTACGAATACTGCGGCTAATAGAAATTAAGTCACGAATTGTGCGCCAATTGCCAATTAAAGCAATAAAATCGCCACGATTTGGGTAAAAGCGTTCTAAAGGAGATGGGTAAGTTTGCGAACCAGGGGTACGATCGCAATAGCCCAACATTTCTAGAGAAATCATTAACCGTAGCGGCTGATCTTGTTGTCGCAACTCGGCTGCATACTCAGAAGCACCAGAAGGACCTAATAAGCCGTATTCTTCCATATCAAAAGCTACCAGCCGCAGGGGATATTTTGTTGGTTGGGCAGCAAACATTCTTGCCAATTCCAGCAAAACTGCTATACCTGTAGCATTATCATCAGCGCCTGGCGTTCCAGGAACAGCATCATAATGGGCACCAATTAAAATAGGAGGCAAATCTCTTTTTTCGGACTCAGGTTGTGAAGGTAAATTCAAAATGAGGTTTTGACAAGTTTTGCTCCCGACTTTAAAGGTGTGGATTTCCACACTTCCCCATTGAGCAAATTGTTGACGAATGTATTCTTGGACAAAGAAATGTCCAGCAGTAGCTAGATAGGGATCGCGATCGCGGGCGATCGAGGTAAGGTGATTTTCGATTTCGTTCTTTAGATTCACAAATTAACTAACAAGGAACACTGTTTGACCATGTAATTCTCAACAGCAAGATACAATAAATCAAGCATTAGATCTAAACAAATTAATTTATAAGACACTATAGGAGAACAAAAACGCATGGGCAAGGTAGTCGGCATTGACTTGGGTACAACCAACTCAGTAGTTGCCGTCATGGAGGGTGGCAAGCCGGTGGTGATTGCCAATGCAGAAGGAATGCGAACGACTCCCTCCGTAGTTGGCTTCACCAAAGAAGGCGAAAGAGTTGTTGGGCAAATGGCACGACGGCAAACCCTCCTCAACCCACAAGATACCTTTTTCGCCGTTAAACGCTTCATTGGGCGCAGGTATGGCGAACTGAGTCCAGATTCCAAGCGAATCCCATATACTATCCGCAAAGATGAAGTTGGTAACATTAAAATTTCTTGTCCTCGTCTAAATAAAGATTTTGCTCCAGAAGAAATTTCCGCAATGGTACTAAAGAAACTGGCAGAGGACGCCAGTAAGTACTTGGGTAGTCCAGTGACAGGGGCAGTCATCACCGTACCTGCTTATTTTAATGATTCTCAGCGGCAAGCAACACGAGATGCTGGTAGAATAGCAGGCTTGGAAGTACTACGAATTCTCAATGAACCGACAGCCGCTTCTTTGGCTTACGGATTGGATCGCGGCAGCACTGAAACTATATTAGTCTTTGACTTGGGTGGTGGCACGTTTGATGTGTCGATTTTAGACGTTGGGGATGGAGTGTTTGAAGTCAGATCCACAAGTGGAGACACGCAACTCGGTGGTAACGATTTTGATAAAAAAATAGTCGATTGGTTGGCAGAGAAATTTTTGGAAACTGAAGGGGTAGATTTAAGACGCGATCGCTCAGCTTTACAACGTTTGTTAGAAGCAGCTGAAAAAGCCAAAATAGAACTTTCCTCTGTCAGCGTCACCGATATTAATTTACCTTTTATCGCTGCTGATCAAGAAGGTCCAAAACATCTCGAAACTCGTTTGACTCGTTCTGAGTTTGAAGGTTTGTCTGATGACTTACTTGGACGTGTACGCCTTCCAGTCAAACGCGCCATGAAAGACGCTGGTTTAACACCAGCAGATATTGATGAAGTAGTGCTGGTTGGTGGTGCTACCCGAATGCCAATGATACAGCAGGTTGTACGAGCAATGATTGGCAAACAACCCAACCAAAATGTCAATCCAGATGAAGTTGTGGCCGTAGGTGCAGCAATACAAGCGGGTATTCTCGCTGGTGAACTCAAGGATGTCCTGCTGTTAGATGTGACACCCCTGTCTTTGGGATTAGAAACCGTCAACGGCGTCATGAAAAAACTGATTCCCCGCAACACCACCATACCAGTACGCCGCTCTGATATTTTTTCCACATCAGAAAATAATCAAAATACAGTGGAAGTCCACGTCGTCCAAGGCGAACGGGAGATGGCAGTAGATAATAAGTCTCTCGGACGGTTTAAACTGTATGGTATTCCTCCAGCCCCACGTGGTATTCCGCAAGTACAAGTATCATTTGATATAGACGCGAACGGAATATTACAGGTGACCGCTCTGGATAGAACCACAGGCAGAGAACAAAGTATTACAGTTCAAGGTGCTTCTACCTTGAGCGAAGGGGAAATCAAGCAGGCAATTCAGGATGCTGAAAAATATGCTGAAATTGACAGAGAGCGGAAAGAACGGGTAGAAAAACGCACTCGTGCTGAAGCATTGATTATCCAAGCAGAACGACAACTTAGAGAAGTGGCGTTGGATTTTGGCATGCAGCTTGCTCGCAGCCGCCGCCAAAGAATTGATAATATCTGCCGAGAACTGCGCGAAAGTTTGAAAGAAAATGATGACAGAGGGATTGACCAAGCTTACGCCGACTTGCAAGATGCCTTATATGATCTAAACCGTGAGATCCGCCAGTACTACGTTGATGATGAAGAGGATGACTTGTTTGGTACTATCCGTGAAATCTTCACTGGCGAAAAAGACCGAGATCCTCCAGGAGGAAGCCGCCTAAGAGGCGATGATCGCGATTATCAAAGGGATACATACCGCGATTCGTTTGGAGGAAGCCGCCCAAGGGGCGATGGCGCAGAGCGCCCGCTGAGCCCTCCGGGCACGCTCCGCGAACGCGATGGGCGAAGCCCCGCCAGGGGCGATCGCGATTACTATGACACAGACAGGAACTATAACAAGGACTACAACAGAGATTATGACAGGAGAGATCGTTCCTCTGATAACACCGGTTCTTCACGCAAACCCCGTCCTAGCTACCAGGATAATTGGGATGATGACGATGATAATTGGTTATAACGTCTGATAGATATTAAGGCGGGAAACCCCGCCCCTAGTACCTCAAAAAAAGTATTAACAGATAAAATCAACAGAAAAAAAAGGTTGATTTTAAATTCGGATTTAGTAGTTTGTAAGAGGTAATAGGTAATTAGTTAGTCGTTAAAGAATTAATGAATAACCACTAAAAAAGTGAGAATTTAAAACTTAAAAATAAACAACTGAAACTATGCCAAATTTGCAGAATTTTCGGGATTACTACGAGATTTTAGGAGTAACGAAAGATGCGTCCAATGAAGATCTCAAAAAGAACTATCGACGGTTAGCGCGTCAGTATCACCCAGACCTCAATCCAGGAAACAAAGCAGCAGAAGAAAAATTTAAAGATATCGGAGAGGCTTATGAAGTTCTTTCTGACACAGCGAAACGGGCGCAATATGACCAATTTAGTCGCTTTTGGAAACAAAAAGGTTTTGACAAACAAGCAGCTTCACGAGAAAACGGCTGGAATCGTACAAACGGTCGTACCCGCAATCAAGAGGTAGATCCTGGTAGATATTCTGATTTTGATAGTTTTATCAATCAAGTCATTGGTGTAGGTGTTCGCAAAGACACCAAAAATGGAACTTCCACAACTGGAGTGGAGAGTGATCCCTTTAGTTCCACAAACAGAAAAGTTCAATACACAGTTAATTCTCGCCCCACTCGCCGAGATATAGAAGCAAGACTAACGTTACCATTGGAAAAAGCATACAAAGGTGGAAGCGAGAGGATTCGGCTTGAAGATGGGCGTTCGCTCGAAGTCAATATGCCTCCTGGTATGGTCACAGGTCAAACCATCCGCCTGAAAAACCAAGGTATCAATGATGGCGATTTATACTTAAAAATTACAGTAAACCCTCATTATTTATTTAAAATAGAAGGCTCAAATGTTTTTTGTCAGGTTCCAGTCACTCCCACTGAAGCAGTTTTAGGAGGACAGATAGAAGCGCCAACCTTAGACGGACCAGTAAAAATGTCTATTCCCCCCGGTGTACGTTCAGGTCAACGCTTCCGTCTTGCCAACAAAGGTTACCCCAAGGAAAACGGTGAACGTGGTGACCAATTGGTAGAAATTCAGATCGTAGCTCCAAAAAATATTACTGAACAAGAACGTGAACTTTACGAAAAGTTACGACAGATAGAAACCTTTAAACCCCGCACCGATTTGGTAAAATAGCGATGATGAATCGTTAATTGTTGGTAGTCGTTTGTGACCAAGCCTAAGGGCTCTTTGCTGTCTGGTACGCCAACGAAGCCGGTGTAGGGGTGTAGGGGTGTCAGGGATAATTAGCCCCTACACACGCCAGATACCTAGGTCGGGAAAACCTCCTATGGCACTTTGTGCCACGCTTCGCTATCAGTACTGGCTCCCCTATACTCTTACCCCCTTACTGCCTAGTAGCTGACAACTGACAACCAACAACCAATCACAGACTCGTGACGGATTTAAACTGCTGAGGGAATAATTAGGTTTAGAATATTAGAAAAAACGTTTAGCTAGGTGAGTGAAACGGCTGTGAATCAAAATGGGGCAATGCCACAAAGCAGCAAACCAACCTATTACTCCCTTCTAGGACTGCATCCCTCAGCATCGGTAATTGAAATCCGTCGTGCTTACCGGGAATTGAGCAAGCACTATCATCCAGATACGACAAAATTACCCACTGCTGTAGCAACTGCCAAATTTCAGCAACTCAACGAGGCGTATGCTACCTTAAGCAACCCAGAACGGCGGCTTAGCTACGACCTGAAAATTGGCTATTCCCGCTTTGGAGTCATCCAAGCACCCCCCGACTTGAATCACCCAGTTTCCTATTCTTACGACTGGTCTAAATCAGCTTACCTTGACGCCAGCGATCGCCCACTCAGCGCTGGTGAAATCTTTGCTTTGTTTATTTTAGGATTAACCCTTTTGGGTTGCTTGTTATTGGCGATCGCGATCGGCTTAACCCGTGGTGAAGGTGCCTTTCAAACACAAAGACTACATACTCCAGCAATACAACAACCCAATACCACTATTTCTCAACCAAGTGTCCCTTCAGAAATTCCAAATTAAAAACTAATTTTTAACTTTTTACCGAAAAGCTGGGTCTAAAGCCCCGTCCTTTTAGGACGGCTTTTCCAGAATTGACAGCGTATCCAAAAATACGGGATAATAATATTGCCCATAGTCTAAAAGACTATCGTGAGGCAGAGTTGGGTGCTCCCCATCTACAATGCTCAGCTGAGTGCGACATAGTGTAGGAAAGAGTAAAAAGCAATTGAATAAATCCTTTCAAACGCGGTCGGGCAGTCCGTGTGCGCTTGTGGACGTATCCAAACGGGGGTATTTTGAATGCTTGCATTTGAAGACCTAGGGAGGACGGATGAAGCAAGAATCCTCGCGCCTAAAGGTGCGATGAGTGTCAATATTGACTCTTGACTGAAATTATGGCTCTTCCTCCCCCGGAAACACCGTTATACAACCATGCTCTCCCCCAAATTGAATATTGGTTGAGAGAGCAAGGCTGTCAACGAGATGAACAACAACTGCATTGCTGGCGGCTACAGCGATCTACTTGGCAAGCAGAACTCTCGCTAGATATTGAGCAAATCATCGTGCGGTATCTCAAAGCTGGAGATGATGGACAAGATATCCAACGTGCGTTCAAGTATTCCCTCAGTCGAGAGGACATAGAACGGGCTGTTTTTTCCGGACCATAGAAGAAGGATACACAAGGTCAGGCAGTGTGAGAGTAAGGTAAAAAGAGGAAACGAGGCGCTCTTGTGGGGTGTTGGGGGGGAAGAAAAGAACATTAGCTCTTCTTCTGCCTTCTCCCTGGTCCGGTACTCATCCCCTCTTATCACACTTTGCCGAACCTACGCTCTCGTTGCTGATAAGCGCATAGGGCGCGATAAAATTCATTGCGGTTAAAATCCGGCCACAAGGCTTCTGTAATATAAATTTCTGCATAAGCGATTTGCCAGAGAAGGAAATTCGAGACCCGCATTTCCCCACTTGTACGGATTAATAAATCTGGGTCACAAACCCCTTCTGTATAGAGGTGACGTTCAAATGTTGCCTCATCAATTTCATCTGGTTGAAGCAAACCTTGCTGTGCTTTATGAGCAATTGTACGGCACGCCTGTAAAATCTCCTGTCTACCTCCGTAATTGGTTGCGACGGTGAATTTTATACCGCGATTGTTTCTTGTTTCTTCCATTGAATGAGAAATTTCTTTTTGAAGCCCAAGAGGTAAAACACTCAAATTACCCACAAATCTAATTTGAACATTTTCCTTCATCATTTCACGCAGTTCTTGGCGCAAAACTCGCTGAAATAAAGTCATCAAAAAATCGACTTCTTCGGTTGGTCTTCCCCAGTTCTCAGTTGAAAAAGCATAAGCTGTTAGCGCTCCAATTCCCCAATCATCACAACAACGTAGTAAATTTTTCAGCGCATCTACACCAGCTTTATGACCCATAATCCGGGGAAGACCTTGACGCTTAGCCCATCGACCATTGCCATCCATAATGACTGCAACGTGTCTGGGCAAGAATTCTTGTTTCAAGTCAGAGGGCAAATCTCGTAGTTCAGTGTGTTGTGCTGTCATTTTTTATCTCGTCGCGAAGCGGTCGATGGTAATCCGAGTAAACGTGAAATGAGTGCTAGTACCTTACTACGAATTTGACGACCCAAACTTAACAAACCAGGAGCACCAGGTTCGCGATCCACATTTGGAGAAAAGCGAGTATCGAGAGACTCTTTGAGCTTTGTGATCGTCAGCGGTCTATTTAAGGTACCTCGTTCCGCTAAGGAAATAGAACCCGTTTCTTCTGATACAACGACACAAATGCAATTTTCGACCCGCTCAGTAATTCCCATCGCCGCTCGGTGGCGTGTTCCCAACTGGCGTGAGGCTGTGCGTCCCGATAGCGGTAAGATTATACCTGATGCCACAATCCGCGAGCCACGAATTAACGTCGCCCCATCGTGTAATAAAGTTTTCGGCTGAAAAATTGTCTGTATAAGTTCCTTTGACACTTCGGCATTCAGCTTTACTCCTGGCACAGAAAAATCCCGCTCATCAATAGGACCAGTGGTTTCCAAAATGAGCAAAGCTCCAATTCGATTTTTTGACAGTTCTCTAACAGCATCAACAATTTCGTCAATGACACTATTGTATTTGGGAACCGCCAGACGGGACGGTTGAAACAACTGCTGGAATTCGCCGCGTCCTAATTGTTCCAAAAATCGGCGGAACTCTGATTGCAGAGCAACCGCCATTGCCACAGCACAGCCAATTACTAACTTTTCCAGTACAAAGTTCAGCAGTTGTAAATGCAATCTGCTACTGATTGCTGATGCGAGCATCAGAACAATAAATCCTCTAACCATCCACAATGTCCGGCGCTCATTAATAATGATAAGTATCATGTACGTGAGCGCCAGTACTAACCCTATATCCAGAGTCCCAATCAGCAAGGACTGTGACCTTTCTAGGTTTGTCAGCCATTGCGTCCACCAATCTCCCATGACTCTGGATTTAACCTTTTGCCTCTAATAAAGTGAATCAACAGTTAACAGCTCATAGCGTGATTAATTAATGAATGCCACTTGCGTGCTTTCTATAGTCTACTTACACAGGCTTTCCCCGAAAGCATTGCTTTTGTGTTCCTGTTTACCTGCTTCTTCTGGCAGGAGCTAATATCCTACGCGAAGAGACGCTTGCGCGTATGCTTTTGGCGTACGCTTGCGCCTACGGCAATTGCGCTACTGTCGGGAAACCCGTAAAAGTTTACCCTGAGCGCAGCCGAAGGGCACACTGCCTAATTCCACAGCGTTCCTTGCAGGAAACCTGAAGGACGCAGTGGCTCGTAATAACTAGCTTTTAAGTCTTTGCGGTAGGCAGTCCTGTCGAATTAAGTCCTGATAAGTTTCGCGTCGCAAAATCAAGTTTGCTTCGCCATTCGCTACTATAACAGCTGCCGGTCGGGGCAGACGATTGTAGTTAGATGCCATACTGTAATTGTAAGCACCAGTCGCAATAACTACAAGAATATCCCCAGATTCAATTTTTGGCACTCGGGCATCTTTTATTAGAATATCCCCAGATTCACAATGTTTGCCAGCTATTGTTACACTTTCTGTTATTGGAGCAGACATTCGGTTAGCAACGACTGCGCGATACACAGACTGGTATGTGATTGGGCGCGGATTGTCAGACATTCCTCCATCAACTGCTACATAGGTACGTATTTCTGGAATTACCTTGGATGAACCAATAGAGTATGCTGTCACACAAGCTGTTCCAATCAGTGAACGCCCTGGTTCAGATAATAATTTGGGCAAAGGCAAATTGTTTGCAGCACAAGCTTGTTGAATAACTTCACAAATCGGTTTCACCCACTCTTCTATGCTAGGTGGATCATCCGATTCTGTATACTTAATCCCTAAGCCGCCTCCCACATTCAACTCTTTGATCGATAAACCATATCCAGCAGCTTTATTTAGCCACTGCACCATCACCGCAGCTAAATCTTGATGAGGTTGACGTTCAAAAATTTGGGAACCTATGTGAGCATGTAATCCCAGACAGTTAATCACAGATTGTTGACTGACAAAAGTAAACAAATCATCTAGTTGATTGGGATCAAAGCCAAATTTGCTATCTAAATGTCCCGTGCGAATATACTCGTGGGTGTGACATTCGATACCTGGCGTTAAACGCAACATGATGCGGATAGAACGTTGTGTTGCTGTTTGTTTAGCTATATCCACCAAAGTACGTAACTCATACCAGTTATCTACTACAATGATGCAGCCAGACTCAATGGCAAAAGTTAGTTCTTGGTGGGATTTATTATTGCCGTGGAAATAGATTTTATCGGGATTGACACCCGCACTCAGGGCTGTATAGAGTTCACCCCCAGAGACGACATCTATTCCTAAACCAGCATCGTGTGCGATCGCACAAACAGAAATACAACTCCACGCTTTGGAAGCGTACAGTACCTGAGATTCCCCCTTGTAATAACGTTTGAAGCTGTCTTGATATTGACGACAAGCTGTTCGCAGGGTTTGCTCATCTAAAATATAGAGCGGTGATCCAAATTGTTCAACTAACGTTGTGACGTCACAACCGCCAATTTCGAGATGATCATGATTGTTAACTCTGGCTGTTAACGGCAAAAGTTGCTGATTTGGTGAAAGACTGATGTTTTGAGGGTTTGCTTGTGGTAAATACTGACTACCAGAATATTGAACCCCAGCAGGGTGTGTCGATACCATAACTATAAGATTTGTCCTTCTCTAAATTATAGGCGTGAGTAATTCCTCCGCTTCTCAGTTTACAAAGGCGTTGTACTTTTACGAATAAGTGTGAGCAAATTAGAATTAGAAATCAAACACCTCACTTCAGCAGATTTGAGTGCAGTGCTGGAACTCGACCAAATCTGCTTCGGTGGTTTATGGACTCTCGAAGGCTACCAACGCGAGTTAGATAGCCCTAACAGTGATTTATTGGGTTTGTTCTCTGGTGTATCTGTTGTCAGGCTACTAGGAATAAGTTGTTTTTGGTCAATTTTAGATGAAGCTCACATCACTATCTTGGCGGTTCATCCTCAATACCACCGTCAAGGTTTTGGACAGGCTCTTTTGTATTCTGTGCTGAAAAATGCTTGCAGACGCGGTTTAGAGCGAGCAACCCTCGAAGTGCGAGCTTCTAATTCAGCAGCAATTTCTTTATATGAAAAATTTGGCTTTAAAATAGCCGGGCGGCGGCGGCGCTATTACAAAGATGATGAAGACGCGCTGATTTTATGGCTTGGAAATTTGCAACAGCCACAATTTCAGAAAACTTTATATGACTGGGACATTATCATTCGCGATCGCTTGACAAAAGCATCCTAGTCCTCTTACTTACCTGCTTTTATGAAAATTTCTGTTTATTTTCTAAAATAACATAAGAAAATCTCATAAAGTTCAAAAAAAGCTTGAGATGAAACTGAGAATATGATATTAGGTGTTATTTGGGATTGAATAAAAAACTTTTTAATCCAGCCACTTATTATCCGTGGTCAAGCCTAAAAAGGTAAATAAGATTACGCTCCTCAGCACACTGACCGTACAAAAGTAAAGAAAATTAAATAAAAGTCATGAAAAATTAGCAATTGTCCCACCAAGCTGGGTCAAACATTGTCGGATGTCTATTTGTTTATACAAGCATCCGCAATCTTTGCCTGTGCTAAAATCAGCGTACCGGCACGACGCAGGTGATGGGATGAATGCCATATGTTTGAACGCTTCACAGAAAAAGCCATAAAGGTAATTATGCTAGCCCAAGAAGAAGCTCGCCGTCTTGGGCATAATTTCGTAGGTACCGAGCAGATCCTCCTGGGTCTGATTGGAGAAGGTACCGGAGTAGCGGCTAAGGTGCTGAAGTCTATGGGTGTCAATCTCAAAGACGCTCGGATTGAAGTAGAAAAAATCATAGGTCGAGGCTCCGGCTTTGTCGCTGTGGAAATTCCGTTTACGCCACGGGCAAAGCGCGTTCTGGAACTATCCTTGGAAGAAGCGCGCCAATTAGGGCATAACTACATTGGCACCGAGCATCTGCTGTTGGGCTTGATCCGAGAAGGGGAAGGTGTAGCAGCCAGAGTTCTAGAAAACCTAGGAGTGGACCTTTCTAAGGTAAGAACCCAAGTGATCCGAATGCTGGGAGAAACAGCTGAGGTGAGCGCTGGTGGTCAACCACGTGGAAATAAAACCCCGACATTGGACGAGTTTGGCTCAAATCTGACCCAAATGGCAGCAGATGGCAAACTCGATCCTGTAGTAGGACGCGCCAAAGAAATTGAACGGGTGATCCAGATTTTGGGTCGGCGGACAAAAAATAATCCCGTCCTGATTGGGGAACCAGGGGTAGGTAAAACCGCGATCGCCGAAGGTTTAGCACAACGCATTGCTAATAAAGATGTCCCCGACATCTTAGAAGACAAACGTGTGGTAACCCTGGATATCGGTTTACTTGTCGCCGGAACCAAGTACCGGGGTGAATTTGAAGAACGCCTGAAAAAAATCATGGATGAAATCCGTCAGGCGGGCAATGTTGTTCTCGTGATTGACGAAGTCCACACCTTAATTGGTGCAGGTGCGGCAGAAGGCGCAATCGATGCAGCAAATATCCTCAAACCCGCCTTGGCGCGAGGTGAATTGCAATGCATCGGAGCCACAACTCTAGATGAATACCGCAAACACATCGAGCGGGATGCAGCCCTAGAGCGCCGCTTCCAGCCAGTCATGGTGGGTGAACCGTCAGTTGATGAGACGATTGAGATTCTCTATGGACTGCGCGAGCGCTACGAACAGCACCACAAGCTGAAAATCTCCGATGAAGCTTTGCTTGCAGCGGCGAAGTTATCTGATAGATATATCAGTGACCGTTACCTTCCAGATAAAGCAATCGACTTGATTGACGAAGCAGGAAGTCGGGTTCGCTTGATTAACTCGCAATTACCCCCTGCAGCTAAAGAATTGGACAAAGAACTGCGTCAGATTTTGAAAGAAAAAGACGATGCAGTCCGCGCTCAAGACTTTGATAGAGCTGGGGAGTTGCGCGATCGCGAAATGGAAATCAAAGCCGAAATTCGCGCCATTGCTCAAAGCAAGACCAACGGTAGTCGCACTGAAGGTGACGAACCTGTCGTTACCGAAGAAGACATTGCTCACATTGTCGCTTCCTGGACAGGAGTTCCGGTGAACAAACTCACCGAATCTGAATCCGAGAAGCTGCTGCACATGGAAGACACCCTGCATCAACGCTTGATTGGTCAAGAAGATGCTGTCAAAGCAGTTTCACGTGCAATTCGTCGCGCTCGTGTCGGTTTGAAAAATCCTAATCGACCCATTGCTAGCTTCATTTTCTCTGGTCCAACAGGTGTAGGTAGAACCGAGGTAGCAAAAGCTTTGGCTTCTTACTTCTTCGGTTCCGAAGAAGCGATGATTCGCCTAGATATGTCGGAATATATGGAGCGCCATACCGTCAGCAAGCTGATTGGTTCGCCTCCTGGTTATGTCGGATATAACGAAGGTGGTCAACTGACCGAAGCTGTGCGTCGTCGTCCTTACACAGTTGTGCTATTCGACGAAATCGAAAAAGCACACCCCGACGTCTTTAATATGCTATTGCAAATTTTAGAAGACGGTCGCTTAACCGATGCGAAAGGTCGCACCGTAGACTTCAAGAACACCTTGCTGATTTTGACTTCCAATATCGGTTCCAAGGTAATCGAGAAGAGTGGTAGCGGCTTCGGCTTTGATGTCGCTGAAGATCAAACAGAAGCGCAATACAACCGGATTAAATCCTTGGTTAACGAAGAACTCAAGCAATACTTCCGTCCTGAGTTCCTCAACCGACTGGATGAAATCATCGTCTTCCGTCAATTGAGCAAAGAAGAGGTCTCTCAAATCGCCACGATCATGCTCAAGGAAGTGTTTGGTCGCTTGACAGAAAAAGGCATCACACTGGAAGTCACCGATAGATTCAACAACCGTCTCATCGAAGAAGGTTATAGCCCTAGCTACGGCGCAAGACCATTACGTCGGGCAATTATGCGCTTGTTAGAAGATAGCCTAGCGGAAGAGATTCTGTCTGGTCGCATTAAAGATGGTGATACAGCCATTGTTGATGTGGATGACACTGGTAATGTGATTGTCAGAGCTGAACAGCGCCGGGAATTGTTGACCCCTGTCGTTGAATAGAAACAAAGAAGACTTAATATTTCTTTATTCTTCTGATAAAACAAAGGTAGAGCATCCAACAGCTCTACCTTTTTTTGTATTTCATCTTTTGATTAGTTGAATTTATAAATTTGAATAAAAATAATATTTTATTCTATCAATCAACTTATTTAAAGTGAAAACATCAAGTACTTTAGTGGAGGCTTCATAGAAGTAAAGCCGCCGAACTCTGGTGAAGAAATCAAACGTGAACTACCCCGCCGTATAGGCGGACGGGGCTTCTGTACTCATAGGCGAGTGCCCTAAATGAGACTTTCGTCCCATCTTGGGTCTTACCTCCCCTCCTACAGCACCAGACGGCTGAACCTTCCGCCCTTACGGGTTCGCCAGTTGCTCCACTTGGGGAGACCCCAAGACCGCACTGGCTCACCTTTAGCACTTCGACACCGCTCAGTGCAAGCATTCTGATTCCTTCCGCTCTAATGTTGATGGCTGCATTACCATCTCGATCATCATGAGTACCGCAATGAGGGCAAGTCCATTCCCTCACATCTAACGGCATTTCACCCATCTGATAGAAACAATTAGAGCACAGTTTAGAACTGGGAAACCATCTGTCAATTTAAACCAACTTTGCACCTTCGCGTTCTAGCTTGTAAGCTAAAAAGTTGGTAAAAGTTCCCCATCCACAATCAGATATTGCTTTTGCTAACTTGTGATGGGGATGTAAGACCAAAGTCTTCAGGACGTAAAAAATCTATGAAGGCTGAGGCAATCCCCAATGAATTGGGAAGCTTACACTGTACCGTTAGGTCAGTGTAGGTAGTTCACTCGTCAATCTGCCAAAAGTCCTTGGTCACATTTTCATCCAAAATCTTCTTTGGTCGCACAATCACAATAATTTTCCCAAGTATGGGAATTTCCGGTGCTGTTTCAAACCATTGGAAATCTAATTCACCAGAGTTATCAACAACAAAGTAACTGTTAGAGTCCCATTCTCGCTCTTGCCGATCTACAACAACTAACACAGGTTGTGAGGAATTTTGTGTTTGGTTGGGAAAGCTATTGCTCTTGCACAAAATCACCACTGGATCTTCTGCACTCAACAAAATCTGCCAACCTGGTAACGCTACCCAAGCTTGCTCTCCAGCAAACTTGACCATACCAAATGGTTCTATCCCTTCTACTATGGGTACTGCTTTGAAATCTTGTGCGGTTATTGGCAACTCACCCACAACTGGTATCATACGCGGTAATTCTTCCTCAGAGTCCAGGCGATAAAAGGGCAACAAGGGAGCAGGACGTTTGGGGACTACCGTAAAATCTGTTAATAACTGTTCGATTTGCTTCCTTGCTGTTTGTGAGTGAGCGAAACGTATACCTTTTGCTATCAGGCGGGAGCGTTCTTGTAAGTCTGAGTTTTGGCGGGCGAGTTTCCAACAGTGATATGCTACAGCATCTCCCGGATGACTTTCAAACCCCTCTGGTAGGGTACCAAAGCGAGAGAAATCCTTTACTGCTTTGGCGACTTCCCGCGCCTCATCAATGTCAAGTTTGTGCAGGAAGGTGAGTTCTGCAGCTGCTGCGCGTTCTTCTTGGGTGAGTAGGCGTAGTTCGTACAAAACATCACTACCTCGTGTTGAGTAATGCGATCGCGCTGCTTGAGATGCACCAACCTTTTCTATGGAATTGTATACTTGAGAGCCAACAACGACTTGATTTTGTTGTATCGGCTCAAATCCAGTTCCTTCAAATATGGCTTGGGGATCATAACCAAGTTTTTGCAGTTGGGCGATCGCAATTCCCCATTCCACCCAGGTGCCTTGCTTTTGTCTGAGCTTTCGCACCAATTCTTGTGCGATTTCACTATTATCCGAATTTTGAGCATTGGGTGGTTGGTCAGTCATAATCCACTAACAACTTCAAGGGAGAGCAGTTCATTGCTTGTTGCATTTTACCAAAAACGGTGATTCAAATCGCCTCCGTCTTCATACGCTCAACCGATGTTTCTTTATATTTCCTGTAGCTGAGTATTTCTATCGATTCAGCAAGTGAAGTTTTACAATATTATTGCTTACGTCTTATAGCAAAATGTTTTTTCTTTTTTAAATTACGTTTTTATACTGAAAAATCAAAATTAGTCGCCTAATTTTTTTCGTATAAATAAGTAAAAAAGATTTAAATAGTCAATTTCTTCACAAATGATCCGGGTATCTGCTGCTTCTGCTTGTATGATGTTTCCAAGCGAAGCTGGTATGAAATATAACAAAATTGTCCGATAAGGATTTAGAAAGTTTTTATGGATAATCAAACTCCTGAACTGGATAAGATTCGCCATCCATTATTGAGTATAGAAAAACCAAAAAAGCAAAAAATTTTGGTAGTTGATGACGAACAAGATAATCTCGATTTACTTTACCGCACCTTCCGCCGCGACTTTCATGTCTTGAAAGCAGACAGTGGTATGAAGGCTCTGCAAATCTTAGCAACTGAAGGGGAAGTAGCTGTGATTATATCCGATCAACGAATGCCCCAAATGAAGGGAACTGAGTTTCTAAGTAAGACAGTGCCTCAGTTTCCAGATACCCTAAGAATTATCCTTACAGGTTTTACTGATGTTCAAGACTTAGTAGAGGCGATTAATACAGGACAGGTTTATAAGTTTATCACCAAGCCTTGGGATCCAGGGCAATTGAAGGCAGTTGTCCAACAAGCAGCCCAAACTTACGATTTACTCAAGCAACGTACAGAAGAATTGCAACGTGCTCACGCTCAAATAGCACTACTGAGTGTTTTAGTGCAGGTTACTCAAGAATATACTTGTTTGGAAACAACTCTCAACTCCATTGCTAGGGCATTTGGTGAAAATTTTGCAACTCATAACTGTATATTGCAGTTAGTAAAGGGTAATACCTTGGCTGCAAATCAAGGAAGTTACAGTACGACAGGTAAAGTGAAAAACTGGCTCGCTCAAGATCCACTTACAATTGAGGCGATAAGCCCAAGGCTTGACGCACAGCGTATCGTTACTCACGAAATGCAAATCTCGCTCAATGTACTTAATGACGAAAAGTTGCTTGGTGTTGCTGACTACTGCGATAACAAAGTTCAAGCACATCTGGTTATTCCGATAACCTATTGCCAAGAAGTATTGGCAGTCTTATCACTACAGTGGCAAGAACCCCAGACTTTGAGCGAAGATGAACTTAAATTCCTTGATTTGTCTGCTGAAGTGATAGCGATCGCGCTGCGCGCAGTATCTGCTCATGATGAAGCTCCAGCAGGAAGCGCTACCATTGGCTATGAATGACACAAAGTGGCGATGAAACAACAAAATAAACGCTAATCCAAATTTAAGTTTACAGGAAATTTATAGAGATAGCTCCAAAAAGTTCGTTTTGCAGCAGCAACACATTACCCTGTTGCAAACGATATGATGGGAATGCTAGTAATAACGAAAGCTTAGTTGTTAATGATTAGTTATTAGTACTTTGCTTCTAATGCTAATGACTAATGACTAATGAACGGCACTTGCTACAACGGAGGGAACCTCCCTATGCCTACGGCACGGCTGCGCCTATCGGGAACGCCCGTCGCCTCTGTGGGGAAACCCCTTCGGGTTCGCCAGATGCCTGCGGAGGGAGACCCTCCCGCAGCAC
>NZ_CAWPKW010000169.1:0-6948 GCF_963888615.1 Brasilonema octagenarum UFV-OR1
TCCCGCAGGGTACTTTAGTTCAAGGCGTACTCAGGGGAAGGTGCAAGATCTGAGTAGTATGATTTTAGTTTTACATGATTTCTGTGGCAGATGCTTCTACCATTTGTTGTAGACTTTTTACCTTTGCTTTTAGCACAGTGATGCTTTAATTTCTTGGAGTTATGCCTCTGTCTTTTTTAAGTGTTAGTAGCAATTTGGCTTTTTTTGCTTTCAGTGCTTACAGCCTCAGTTGGCGTTGATTCTTCTTTGCTAACGTGATCCTTGGACTCAACAGACTTACTGTTTGTGATCTTTTTCCTTTTTGGCTTCAGTCTTTGTCCGATAATAGAATGAACCCCTTCCGTAAATAATCATGATAGAACCCCTCACCTTAAACGTACCTCCAGCTGTAGGTTTAACCGATGAGCAATTTTATCAACTTTGCATTGCTAACGAATTATTTACACTCCTACACTCACCCTCCAATACAGTGTAGGAGTGTAACTTACACAATCTCTAGGAGAAAGTGTTTTGTCCTTGTGCAATTAAAGTGTTCAAATTCCTATCCCCAGTTGGGATATTGTTATCTATTTGAGAGCCTGGTAATATCTCAAAGATTCTACTATTTTCCATTGTAGGTATTCCTTGACTAAATTGAAGATTGCCAATCCAATCAAAGTTTTCAACCTGACCAAGCTTAAAATTATCATGTCCAGGAGTGTAGTCGGGCGTATTGTTGCTCAAACCACCCAAGAGTAGCGAGTCATTCACTTGGTTGTTTATGACTTTGCCGCTACTAGATCCTGTATCAGTCTTAGAAGCAGCTTCAACTATAGGTTCAGCAACAGGGGTGGATGCTGGAACAGAAGCTAGAACAGAGTTGGAAGGAAAAACACTGTCCAATGTAGCTGTAGGCATGGAGGCAGATTGCGGGGTAGGGGTTGAGGTAGATGCGATCGTTGAGTTAGATGTAGAGCCTGGTATGTAGCTCATGGGATTTGTATCACCACTACCAAAGTCCTGAACCCAATAGTTGTTATAAAAACCAGTGCCAATCTCAGTATATTCGGGCTTGAGGATATTAGCTCGGTGTCCAGGACTGTTCATCCAATCTTGAACAACCTGTTGAGGTGTTCTTTGCCCTGCGGCTATGTTCTCTGCCATCATTTGAGCTGAATACCCAACAACCTTCGCTCGATCCCACGGTTGAGAGCCATCTGGTGCTGTATGACTCAAAACACCACGTTCTGACATCTGTTGAGCATATTTGTCAGCAGTATAGTTGAGTTCAGCATTCGCTTTCAGAGGTGGAAGATTATTCTTAGCTCGTTCTTGGTTAGTTAGTTCAAAAACTTGCTGCTCGAATGTCGCGTTGTTTGATTCCATCAATACTGTCCTCGCAAAGATTTGTTCACATGCTCAGCAGATGAAAATTCTGCTGTCAGTTTTGGTAGAAGCAAACCTGAAGAGGGCTAATTAAAAAATATATCAGCTGAAACGATTTTTGTGTACAAAAAATTATATTGGCGAAGAGGTATCTCCACAAAAGCACACCAAGTGCTCAAACTAGAGTTTGAAAATCTCAAACAACGCCTGAAAGGAAACGTCTATTGCGGTGAGGGAAGAAGAAAAAGAAGAAAAACGAGTACTAGCGCGTCAAAAAGCCAAGGAAAAGCATAGACGCTACTTAAGTGTCTGCTGCAAAGTTTCGATCACTCCATACATTTGTACGGGATCAAGGACTCGCAGTAAGCTACTTTGAGTCACAATCCCTAATTTTGTTCCTCGGTCCCAAGATACCACCAATCTTCGCGTCTGTTGCTGTTGCATTTCCACAAGAGCAGCCCATAAAGAATCCTCAGGATTGAGCACAAATAGCTGTTTACTCATCACAGTTTGCGCTAGAACTTCAGATAGGTTCACTTCCATTGCCTGAAATTCTAGAATATCCTCCTCAGTGACAATTCCGATGGGAATGTGAACAAATTGTCCCAAATCTAACGGTGGTTGATCCTCGGTTATGACGACGCAGCTAATCTGAAACTCTGCCATCACCTGAGCTAAAGTTAATACCGAAGCACTTCTAGAAGCACAAATGACTTGGGTTGTCATCACATCTGCCACACGCATGAACTTTAGGAGATGAACAGGACGTAAAATCCTACGAATACTCTCGTGGGAAATAACACCAATAAGTTCGCCCTTTTGTCCTACTATAGGCAGATGGCGAATACGATACCGCCGAAATAAAAATAAAGCCGCAAAAACATCCTGAAAAGTCGCTTGCTCCAGTGTAATCACTGGTTGTGTCATCACCTGCGCTATTGTCACGTTTCTAAAGTCAACTTCATCTGCGGTTAGCCGTACAATATCCCGTTCTGTAAAAATACCCAATATTTTTGTTTGTTGTATAATAAGTACACAGCTAGAGTTTGTTGGATGTACGGTTAATCCATTTAACGGTGAATTAAGACCAGATAACGAGCAACTGTGAATTCGCTTTTGGTTCATTAAAGCAATGACATCTATCAGCAATGTTTCTGGTGTGACAGTCAGTGGTTTATAGTCTATCGCTGCCTCTATTACTGGTTCACTTAGCCGTAGATCATCAAGTAGCATGGCTCATTTGTCTGGAGAACACTCTTTCATAATGTACCCAGAAGACTGCACAGAGTTCCTGACCTGTTTCGTCTGTTGTAAGTTTTGTCACTATTCGTTACATTAGCTTATGACTGAAAATCTAGGAGTTATTTAAGCAAACAGGTATCTATTTTAAGAAATGTCAGGTGGTATCATTCCTGGTGCATACGTCAATCAATTTTGGATTTAGGATTTTAGATTTTGGATTAACTCCACCGGCTTCGGCTGCGCTCAGCCCAAGCTAAAAGTGCTCTGCTTGGAGGGGAGCGAAACGAAGCCTAGATTTTGAAATTTACGATTTTGGATGAATTCCGTCCTTCTAGGACGGGGCTTGTACCCTTCGGCAAAGCTCAGGGCAAGCCGAAAATCAACGCCAAGTACCTCTGTCGGGAAACAAGGACTATGGCACAAAGTGCCACGCTGCGCGAACAGTATTGGCTCCTCAATTTAAAATCTAAAATTTAAAATCTAAAATTTTTTCGGTCAATCCAAAAACTCTAAAAATGCGATATAATAAGCGCCACTGAAACAATATGAGTATAAAGTAAACTCGCAAGTAGCCTCCAAAGGCCCTATCAGTGTGCATCGAAACTTACCCTGGAGTGCGCTGTAGACGTGTCTTTAAGCCAAATATCCTCGCTATTTATGTCTAATAACACCTGGAGTCGTCACCATATTCTTTCCCTTGCTGACTTCACCACTGATGAGTACGATACCGTTTTGCAAACGGCTGCTAGTTTTCAAGAGGTTCTATCTCGACGGACGAAGAAAGTCCCAACTTTGCAGGGACAAGTTGTGGCGAATTTATTTTTTGAAGCATCCACTCGCACTCGCAGTAGTTTTGAACTTGCTGCTAAGCGCCTATCGGCAGATACACTGAATTTTGCCTCAGGAAGTTCTTCAATGACAAAAGGAGAAACTATTCTTGACACGGCAAAAACTTATTTGGCAATGGGAACTGATATAATGGTGATTCGCCATCGAGAGGCGGGAGTTCCTCATGCGATCGCCCAAGAGATGGATCGACTCGGTGTAAAAGTCAGCGTCCTCAATGCTGGTGATGGTCAACACGAACATCCTTCCCAAGGTCTGTTGGACTTATTTACTATTTGTAGTCTCCTTGATCCAGATCTACCCCGAGTGGAGCTTTTGAAAGAAAAAAAGATTGCTATTGTTGGGGATATTCTCCATTCGCGGGTAGCACGCTCAAATATTTGGAGTCTGACAGCAAGTGGTGCTGACGTGCATTTAGCAGCACCACCCACCCTCTTACCAAAATTATTTGCAGATTATTGTGAAAATACACCAGGTAAAGTGTTTCTCCACTGGGAGTTAGAACCAGCTTTGCAAGATGCAGATTTTGTGATGACTTTGCGCTTGCAAAAAGAACGAATGAGTGCTCATTTATTGCCTTCTTTGCGAGAATATCACCAGATGTTTGGTATGACACACTCAAGGCTACAACTGTGCCAGCCTAATGTAAAAGTTTTGCACCCTGGTCCAGTGAACCGTGGTGTCGAAATTAGCTCAGAGTTAATGGATGATCCAGAATTTAGCCTCATTCAAGCTCAAGTGAGCAGTGGTGTTGCTGTTCGTATGGCGCTGCTGTATTTGATTGGGAGTGGTAGAGCATAGGAGTAAGGAACAAAGAAACAATTGCTAACTCATGACTCACAAGTCATGACTAAATATTAGTGTTGACATATTACTTATTTCGGTTATTCTAGAAATATGGAAAATCAAGAAACGGCTCGATATGCAGATATGTTTGCTGCACTCGGATCGGAGCCACGACTTGAAATTATGCGGCTGCTGTTTGCTGCTTATCCAGAAGGGATGACAGTGGGTGAGATTCAGGAAAAGCTCAAAATCCCGAACTCAACCCTGTCGCATCATTTGGAAAAGCTGCGGAACGAAGAGTTAGTAAAAAGCCGCAAAGATAAGCAATTTCTGTGGTACTCAGCGAATGCTAAGACGATGGAGGATTTGCTTGCTTTTTTAACGACGGATAGAAGTAGACGCGAAGGGGATCGCGTCTCCAACGAACACACCCTTGAACCCGCTAACAAGACACCTATTGAGGAGGGGTTTATGTTTGAAAAATTTTTCGAGTCTATTTTTCACAAACTGTCAGGGTCTTTTTCTGACAGATTTCATCTCAAAGGTTTTGAAAGGTTCACCCAAAAAGCAATTAACGCGATTAATTTGGCTCAGGGTGAATCGCGCCGTTTGGGACATAATTTTGTTGGGACAGAACAAATCTTACTGGGACTTCTTGGTGAAGGGAGTGGTATAGGCTGGCAGTTTCTTAATTCTGTGGGGGTGAATTTGGAAAATGCACAGATTGAAGTCGAAAAAATTATCGGCAGAGGAAAAGGTGATACAGCTATAGATATTCCCTTCACTCCCAGAGCCAAACAGGTCTTGGAACTAGCGGTAGAGGATGCCCGATATCTTAATGTTAACTACGTTGGTACTGAGCATTTGCTATTAGGCATTCTCCATGAAGGAGGGGGAGTCGCAATTCGGGTATTGCAAAGTCTTGGGGTAGATTTGATTTCTTTAGAACAGCGACTGCGAAGGACTTTGACCTAACATAAGAGGTTTTCAGCCAGCTATACTCATAACCCATTGCCCATTTATCTTTGCCGAACGCGCAAAAGCGAGGTCACGGATGAGTGGGACTCTGGAACGAATATAAGCACTCACAGTACTGATTTCTTCGTCGTTAAGTAGTTTTCTATTTTCAAGCAGTCTAATTAAGTGCTTGACTAGTTGCGCATCACTGAAGTTTAGAAGAGTACTGGTCTGGGTTTCTTCAATCACAGACCATAGATGACGTAACGTTGAAGAGTCCATCGGATAAACCTCCTTTGTAAAGACTCGTTCTTAGTCAAACACATTAGTGTTATCAAGAATCTAAAAACAATCTTAAAACTAAAATCTAAAGAAAATCTTAAATTTTACATAAATTAAGCTGTGTTCTAGAGCGCAACTCCAATCTTGGCGCTTGTGAACATTGAATTTTTCTGTGTTGTGGTCAGGTAGTGCTCAGCTAGGGTTATCCGACAGTCACGCAACTGCTTTACCCGAAGCGTGAAGCTAGCCTGTGAGTTTTCTTACAAGCACTAAGTTAACGAAAGTTGACAGTACTGCCAACTCTAGTCATTAATGACGTAGCTGTGTGTATTCGTGAAAACTGTCTTCACATAGGTTTTGCTGCCATGTAAAATAATGTAACAATACCTTGACTAATTGTAAAGTTCAGAAAATTATGAGAATCTTCTTTTTAGTAGAGTGATTTGACAAACTCTAGTCCAACTGGGCACTGTCTTCTGAACTGTTACGAAAACCAACGGGTAATTTATGATAAAATGTTACATTACTTTACAAAAATGCCATAATGAAAGCCGCGTCCATTTCCAAGGAATGATCACAAGTAGGAATAACTGTATCCGCAAGGAAGGTGGGAACGGTTCGATCTTCTAAAGTATTGGTTCATTGTCCCCTTGTTTGTCCCTTGATTTTTCTACTCCCTAATTCCCACCCATGACTGACGACGGAGTGATATATGCTAAACAAACTGAAGGTATGAACGCAACCACGCAAACAGATGAAGAAAAATAATCTTAAAGAACTTCTTCGTGTCATTCTTGCTATATCTATGATTGTAGTTGGGGTAACGCACTTTACCTCTGGGGATCAATATGTCAGAATTGTGCCGCCGCAACTACCCTATCCTCTGGGACTTGTTTATCTGAGTGGCTTTTATGAAATATTGGGTGGTATCGGGTTATTAGTTCCGCCTGTCAGTCAAGCGACTGCTTGGGGACTTATTGCTCTTTTTATTGCTGTTTATCCGGCAAATATCAACATGGCGGTTAATCACATTCCCATTGACAATATACCCAATTCACCTTGGTTGCAAGCGATAAGACTTCCTTTTCAGGCTGTTTTCATTGCATGGGCTTGGTGGTATACACAACCTTCAGATTTTGACAAACAAGCTTCTATCATTCCTAAGTCACTCATTCCTGAGAAACTGCTGAGATTGGAATAAGCCACTTTCACAAACCTTTCCCTTGCCCTTTCTTAACCGGAGAGGGAACAGAGTTAAAATAGTGGCAGATGCAAAAGAATGCAATATGACGATATCAAAGACGGTGCAACAATTGCGGGCTCAATGGGTAACGCCGGAAAATTTTCGTCGATATGGACAAGTGATTTTTCCCAGTGAACATGGCAAACTCTTTGATGCAGAAGATACTCAATTAGTACTTGTGCGATTCGTTACATGCTGAATCACGGTATTCAGCCCGTAAATAAGCA